>NZ_JBNHEP010000153.1:0-39804 GCF_050015995.1 Dapis brunnea BLCC-M229
ATTACCTCTTCTTATAACAGATAGGATTGGCTAAAAGGAATTTTTTTTCTTCTCAAGGGAAGATTGAATATGGCGCACTTCGGAGCGGCTCTTTCAGAGCGGGAAACCTCGCCATCCCATCCTACTCCAAGCTCCACAATTCAAGTCGGCGATCGCCGTTTTGTTTCGCACAACTTTCGTTAACGCTGCGCGACATGAAAAATGTAGTTGTGCGCTAGCTAAACGACCGCTCTGTTGGTCGATTGGATATGGGGAGGAAACCTCAGCATCCCATCCTAGGTCATGCTGCCTCTTGCCTCCTTTCCTGCGGAATGCTGCCTCTTGCCTCCTTCGGAGGAGCTGCGCTAACAGAGGAGCTGCCTCTTGCAGAGGAGCTGCCTCTTACAGAGGAGCTGCCTCTTACAGAGGAGCTTCGCTAACGCTAACGCTAACGCTAACGCAAACGGAGGAGCTGCGCTAACATAGGAGTTGCCTCTTGCCTCCTCTGGAGGAGCTACGCTAACAGAGGATCTTCGCTAACGCTTTTCATGTCGGCGACAGCCGAAACGCTAACGACCGCTCTGTTGGTCGATTGGATATGGCTAGGTTTCTTCAGCATCTCTCGACCGCTTTTTATCCATGAATCGAGAGGCTTTATACCTTAATTTTTCGGTAATAGGCAACAGCTCCAGAAGGTAAAAGGCAACAAGAAAGAAAAAGAAGGAGGAGAAAAGAGAATTAAGGCGATTTGATATGACTTCTGACTCTTAGCTCCTGACTCCTAATTAGGGTTTGCTGAATAAATCTAAAAGCATTGACATATCAAGGTTGAGCGCCTTTTAAAGTCTCAAAAAATGGGAGGTTTTAGGTGGTAATGGTTCAAAAATTTAGGATTTTAGTCAAGAGTTGAGTAGAAAAATCAAGGGACAATTTTCCCGACTACCTCCTCGCTCATTCCCCGTTCCTCCTGTCTCCTGTCTCCTGTCTCCTGTCTCCTACCCCTACCACTCATACTTTTTCAGCAAACCCTAATTATAGCAGTTTTCATTATTCAAAAATACAGAAATTTTGCCTTAAAGGCAGAAGGTAGAGAGCAAAAGTTTTGTAGTCTAGCTTTGTGAAAACCGCTATAATATTACCTAAACTCGTGTAGATCGTCTTCTTGAGCTGGTTCTTGTACTACCTGCTGACACAGAGGAAGATTTTCCTATCTGCCCATATTTTTTCTTATAATCTTTTAGAAGTGCTTTAAACGTCAATTTTTCTTGGCGTGCTATTATCAAATCATTCTTAATAGATACAGACTTCGTAGGTAACTCATTATTAATTTTAATCATGGCTTTGAAAAGATCGGAGGTATTGAAATTTTTTTGCGTCAGTGTATCTCTTAACTTCTCAGCAATTTTCTTTAACCCTGCTTCTGTTGTATCGTTATACTCTCCAGGCTTAAATTTAATTGATTTATCTGTTGAATTATCACTATCTGCATAGTTAACTTTTTGGATAGTAACATCAGTTAAATCTGTTTGGAAATGATGCTCCATAAAAGCTCTGACTGGTGCTGGAATATTTGTGGGTGGTGTCATTTTCTCGTCACCTGTTCTCTTCCACGATGTTAACTCCGTCTCAACATTCAGTCGATCTTCCGATCGCCCCTGAAGTCTCATCCAATCAGGAAATTGGAATGAATTTTCAGGAGATATATTCCATGTCAAGCCATTCCAATCAGCAATTTTAAAATCCTCACCGTTAGGCCCTTTGGCTCGAATCATTGCTCCTGTTGAGAGTTGAGCACTGGTTGGAGAATAAGTTGTGCGCAGCATACTTGCATAGGATTTTTTGCCATCAGCTTGAGTACCATATCTGGGTAGATCGTTATCAGTATTAGGAGTTAATTCATGATAAATTCCAGGGGTAGTAAGTTCTTTTGCCATTTTTTTCAGTTCATCGTTATCATCTCTGTTGGTATCGTTGGCGATCGCTTCCAACCTGGTTTTCACTGTCGGATCGAGAGGTATCTTAGCATTAGTTTTAATATCGTCTGTTATTGGTGTGGTAACATAGTAAACAAAAGGGAGTGCTTGATCTTGCCCATTTGTTGACATTAAATAAGGTTTAACTATTTCTCCTGAAGTATTTTGGTATTGGTAATCTAGTCCAAATTGCCCGATGGTTTCTTGAGCAGATAATTTTTGAGAATACTGATTCAAATTACTGAAACCACTCAATGCAGGATCTCCAGTGTTTTGTTTGAACAGATTTTCAATTTCGGCTTTGGAGATTACCTTTGTTGACATTTCAACACCCGAAGTTTGTTGCAAGCGAGTATAATTTTGATAAAGCAAATGAGTAACAATTTCCAGATCGCTTTCGTTATAATTTTGTGGCTCTTTGTCTCTGAGATTGTCTAAAAAATGTTTCACCATTGTTTCAGAATATTGTTTAATCTGATTGTCAGTTGCTATTCCTTGTTCTATATTACTGACCAGACTAGGAGAAATTCCTCGAATGTGACCATACTTTCTCGCAATTTTTTGATACAGTGGATAATCTATGCTAGAAGATGAAGCTTTATCTTTCCAGCGTCGAGCAATCTCAGTAAGCTTACTAATAGTAATAGAACCAGCAGTTTTATTACTCGCGACGTAGTTATCCATTCGGGCAAACAATAAAGGATTAGAATCCTGAAGCAATCTCTTTTGTTTATCAGAAAAGTCTGGTACATCTAAAGTAGCTTCTGAAAAGTCTAAATTTTGCCAACTACTAGAATCAAGCATGATTTCACGCCTAGCATTCTCATCTTTGCTGTCTATTGTAGCGCCTACCCTTTTAAGAGCATCATCCGTGAGACGATGAATAGTTATTTTACTAACTTGCTCAGACTTTGGCTTTTCTGTAAATTCAGCCATATTCTTACGTAGTTCAGGTAATTCTACATTCCAGAAAACTGTGGATGCAGCAATATTTTTCGGAAGAAAGACATGGACTTCACCCTTAGCATTAGAAGCAAATTCTTTAGACACACTAGCCCAGACATTATATTGATTGTCCCATATATAACCTATTGCTTTATCTTCCTGATCTAACAGACCGGTAATGTTGAGTTTATCCCAAAGTTCACCAATTTGTGTGTTATTGAGAGTTTGGGCATTTTCATCCTTAACTCCAGCACTTTTGAGAATCTCACTGTCCTCAGCAGCAAATCGACCAATAGGATAGGAACTCCACAATAGAGTTGAACCCTGAGCAGCTAATGGAGCAAATTCTCGAATAAACCCCTGCATTTCCTGCTGAAAAGCGGCAACTAAGTTTTGTCTCCCTTTTTCCCCTGCGGCTCCACCTTCATAGAAATAACCGTAACCTGGTCCTATACCTTCGACTCGATTGTCATATAAAGCTTTAACAAAAGTCCGAAAATAGTTGTCAGTTTTATCTTGATCTATACTTCCACCTGAGTGTTCTGTAACTTTATCAATAAAATCCTTTCGGTATTTCTCTGTCATTTTGTCCCGAAAGTTTTCCCAAGAAATAATTGTAGTGTTGGCAACGTTAGTTTCAGCCATGATTCTTAATCTCCTAATTAAATTAAAATTTCTTGATATTTTGATAGGGAATAGGGAATAGATTGGTTAAGTCAAAAGGAGTCAGGAGCGATAATTCAGAATTCAGGAGGATTGGAGGATTTTTTGATATCCAATCAAACAGATTTGATATTATATCCCAAACTCTCCAAACTCCCCAAACTCTCCACCCTCCCCACACTCTTTATCCAATTACACGAATGCTACCGGATTTGATATTACTAGGCATCCTCTGATAAACCATAGTATTGAGCCATGTATGCAATAATTTCTGGTGAGTGAGGTTGCAACTCTGGCAAATACTCTTCTAAAGCATCCCGCACTGCATCCGCAAACTGCACAAAATTATCTGTTTTATTCTTCACAAAAGGCTCCAATGTTTTAATCAGTTGCCAGTTGCTGTCAATATTCAATGCTCTTGCATCCTTAGCTAACTGGGAGGCAGCATCATCATTAAAATCTTGTAGCAGACGACTAACAAAAGTGACTCGGTGCATAATCCGCCAGCAAGCTGGTTTTTTATCACTTTGCCTGGCTTCCCGTAGAGCTTGAGCATTAGGGTCGTCGCTTTGCTCAATCCAGATCGGGTCTACTACTTTAGCATAAAAGTCTTCAAAATTTTCTGCTTTCGGTTCTAGGTAGAAAGTCATAAATCGATAGGCATCCACCTTGCCAGGAACTTTAATCGGATTACCCTCAGTATCATACTGAAGCAAATAATCTACATAGGTTGACTCCCAATCTTTTTGGTCTTCAGGAACTTCATACTTGTACAAGTTGTTCTGGGGATTAACCTGAACTTCAACTCGGAAAGATTGAGATGTTTCCGCACTTTTTGATTGAGTCATATTCAAATGACCCCCCATGCTACCGTTCAAATTAAATCCAAAAGTGCCAATAACAGCTACATTCAAAGAAATACCAGTACCAAAATTCGTATTAAAGGAATAGGAACCACTGCTCGACTCTTGCCTAACATCCATAGTATTAGTTGTTTCAGCATAAAATCCTCCGTCTGCTGTCCAGACATAGGTATTAGCAATATTGCGAGTAGCAAATTTTTCCGGTAGACTTTCGTCTTTAGTCAGTGCATCAGCAAGACTACCAAAGGTGGTAGCAGCACCCAAACCTATTCCTCCAATAGGAATAGCACCAGCAGCACTGGCTAAAAGTCCAGCATTGGTACTCATAACATTTTTGAGAATACTATTGGATAGAGGTGAAGCATCATAGTTCTGGTAATAATTTTTCAACTCTGCTGCTTCTCTCTCTATTTCTCGTTTCAGAGCATAGGTTTCTATAGGCTTAAAGTAGCTATATTCCCCATACTGAGTGGCTTGGGGATAATCAGGATCAGTTTGCACGCTGCCATCAGGTTGATAACCGACTTTGCCATCTAGGGTTCCCTGTTTAGTATAACGGGGGTTGATGGGGAACGAGATAATATTCCAATCTTTGGGAATATCAGGATTAGGTTGAAAACGATAGGAAATCAGAGCTTTATTATGAGCTAAACGCAACGCAAAAACATCCGCTGTTTCTGATTGCACCAGGGCAAATCCCTGATTATTCATAACATACCGTTGCCCCAAGCGAGGATTGAGCAGATTATTTTTATCTTCCCAATAACCAACCGCAGTTGCCCGCATATTTCTGGTTACAGTTCGTCCACTACTGATTGTCTTTTCGTCAGTCCAGCCACCAGAAGATTGAAACTTGCCACTACTTGAGACATTGAACGCTACTTGAGCTTTGAAGGAAACACCAAAACCAAGAGGAGCAAGTAGAGTCCGTAAGTCTAACTCTACACCCGCAGACATTGCTGCTTCAAAGGAAGAGTCAAAACCATTTTCTTTGGAACTAGAGAAGTTATAATTTACTTCTTCTGCCTCAATTAGCTCTACTGTGCCAGCTTGTTTATAAGTGTCAGTGTCTGCAAGCGATACGGGACCGACAGTCATGTTTTCACCAGGTATTGGTGGTGCGCCTTCGATGTAACCAATAATTTGAGGGTCGAACTGTACCTGAGAGACCCATTCAGTAATCAAATTACCAACTTTGTAACCAGTAATTAACCGCCATTTACCATCTTTAATGTAAGTGTAGCAGCGTTTGAAGACTCCAGTTAGATTCTGCTGGCTGTCGTACTGCATATCGCCGTACTCGGTGACAGCAGGACTACTATCTATCTGAGCATTGAATACAGTTTCAACTGCTGCTAAGGCTGAACGCACTTGAGGGATATCATTACTGATCGGAGCATCAGAAAAAACAGATGTCGGTTTGCTTGCTTCTGCTCGCAGCATCAGATGATTTCCCATCAAACTTTTGTCTTTCAACTCATTATCAAAAATTTCATCAAAGGTGTAATTAGCGATTAGGTCTTGCTTTTCTCCTTTGAGGCGGGTAAAGAGATTGTCGAGAATTTGCTCTTGGGTGCGTACAACTTTCCAAACTCGTACTTCTTCCATAATGCCATTGAAGCATTGATCGTAATCAGAAGGACCACCACTACCTTTGCGAGCGCCAAGGGTGAACTGAGAACTGTTCGGGAACACCATTGGCTCATCGGATGGTAATGATTCTGTTCCTAGGAGAACACCATTACTATAGAGGAGAAACTCAGAAGCTTCCACATCCGGATTTTTACACCAAGTTGCACCTTTAATTTGAGCGTGGTTGCCTCCTTTGAAATCATTGGCGAGATTGCCTTCGTTTTCTTCTAACTGCCACCAGGCAACTAAACCTTTTTCCTGCCCGGTAAGCTTTTGGTGAATTTCACCTTTTTCTAGTGCCCGACTCCAAAGCTTAACTTCGGAAATTTTACCTAGAAAATAACTCTCACCTGTTCTGCCAATTTCTAGAGGTTGATTATTACCTTCGGAACTAACAGCAGGTTCAATCACTCGACTGCATACCAGCAAACCATCAATATACATTTTCAGTTCTAGCCACTGAGCAATTCCTTGACCAGTGATAAATGTTGGCTCCTGGGAAGTACTTGCAGTATCCTGCTCCCTCAAACCTTGCTTGAGTTTTTTACCTCGTTTTTTGGAGGCAACGTAATCAGCTTTCATTGCCTTGTCAATTTTTTGATTTTCACTAGAGCTAAAATCACCAGTCTTGGCATCAATATCTGCTACATCTCCAGTTCCCCAAGCATCGGGGTCTGCTCCACTCTCAGTAGTTTGAGTAACTTTTTGACGAGTAACGGCAATTTTGTGAACTGTATTAGTCTGAATTTTGTATGCAGGAGACTCTAATTTATGAATCGTACCTTGACTGTCTTCAAAGGAAAAAATCAGTTTACCTGCTTCTACTTGCAAACCATAGGGCACACTTTCTTTTTCTACCCCAGAACCCATCAAACCTTTACTAATAATACTGCGTAACTTACTATCACCAATCTGTATTACTGTTTCTATGGTCAAGTCTTCACACAGATTAAGTGCGCGGTTTTTACCACAGTCGAGATAGTCATTACCATTAAAATTCAGGGCATAAGATTGGTTGTAACTGACAGCCAAATGATTCCAATTATCAAGAGGGAAGACATCCTTAGTTTTGAGGTAGCGATTTGCTTCCGCAAGGCTATCGCCAACGCCTACTCCGGCAAAGACTTTGTAGTAGGTACTGAGGGCAGAAGCGACATTGGTAGGATTGCCATATATCGTTCCATCATTGCCATTACCGCTATAGTCCTTGGCTGTTCCTCCTTCAAAGTGCCAGTAACCTACTAATCCAGATTCGTTACCACTGAGTCGGCGATTCATATCGGCTTGGATTTGTTCTTCGCTGCGAGCATAGTTCCAGATCTGAACTTCGTCAATTTTGCCATAATAGTAATTGTCACCATTAACACCGCTTCCTAATCGAACAGCTTTAACTTTTGGTAATATACCTGTTTTGCTATTATCATCGTTCCAATGCCAAAGTTTGCCATTGTAGTAAATTTTCATCTCTCCAGTATCAGCATTTTTGGTAAAAGCCCAGTGCGACCATTTACCTTTGTATTCAGCCTCGACGAAATCTGTTGGATCTGTATATTGTCTCTCTGCATGCCTGTTTATTCGGTCTCCTCCACAATCAAAGAAGATATGCCGATTGCTCCAAGGTAAGTGGACATTGAAAATTCGCTCATCTTGCTCGTTATAGGCTTCAATAAGAGAAGTTGAAAGAGGTAGTGTACTATCTCCATAAGCCCATAAACTAAAAGTTATCTCTTTTCCAGAAGGGATACTTTCAGGCGGTAGCTGAATATAATCCCCATCTAACTCTAGTGCCGACATCAACCCTTGCTCTTGTAACCCTAGAGTATATTGACTATTTTTCGATCTGTCATTATAAACTATTATTCGACCTACAGTGCTGACTACCTTTGGTTTAACCCATGCCTCCAGAGTTAGGTTAGCAGTAGCATCCATCCGAGGTATTTCATCCTCACCTATAGCTAGATATTGACTTTGTCCATCAAAGTCTAAAGCCAAGCCAGGAGCATCAGCTACCCAACGACAAGAAGGAGCATCCCCTAAACTTGTGACAGTTCCATTGGGAATTGTGCCTGCGGTTGCCTCGGAATAAACCAGAAATTGTCGTGAACCATTTTCTAGTTGTAGATCACTATTGCTTCTTAAAGGAGGAGATGGAACATTTTTAGGATTACCATAGATGGTGCCATTGTTGCCATTGCCACTATAGTCGTTGGCTGTACTTCCTTCAAAGTGCCAGTATCCTAGTAAACCAGGTTCTGTGCCAGTGAGTCGGTGATCCTTGTCTATGTTGATTTCCTCTTTGGTGCGGGCATAGTTCCAGATGCGAACTTCGTCCATTTGACCTGAAAATAAACCTGATTTGTTATCACTACTCCTTCTTACTAGCGCTCCCAAAAACCAAGGCTGCTCTTTCTGATCAAATGAGTTTTCTGAATAATTGCTCTCTCTGATTAATAAACCGTCCTGATAGAACTCATATTGATAATTTTCCTTGACGACTAATGCTACATGGAACCACTCTCCCAAAGTTATAGTATGAAAGCTATGAAAGCTCAAGAAAGAATTATTCAACTGTAATAAGAAGGACCCTTCCTGATTACTACTAAGGGATAAATAAGGGTATTTCGTAATAAAGTACTGTTTGTCAGTATATGATTCAGAAGTATTCAGTTTAACCCAGAACTCAATTGTAAAGGTGTTTCCAGGATTAAAATCTCCAAGCTCTACACAATCATTTGAACCATCAAACTCCAGTGCTGCAGAAGCAAGAGTATCATTGGCAGCGTAATCGTATAAAACCAAATAAACTGGAGTCTCTTCTTCCACTTCTAGAGACACACTGTTGACAGGAATACTGCTGGAGTTGACTGGAACGTCCGCACTAGTAGTAACTTTGGTCTCACCAATTTTCAACACCGCACCTGCTGCTAACTGGCGGTTTGTTGTTTCCACCAGAGTTAGTTCAGTTACTGTGCCAGATGTTGCTGAGACTTGTGCTAAATAGAGAGGCTTTGCCTGTCCATTGAGAACTTTGCTAAACATCCGGGGGTCTCGCGGCACATTTTCCCAGGTTTCAATCATCCCTGTTTGGGAGTTAGCAATAGTAACTTCACAGGTATCATCACTATTGCCATCACTAATAGTAATGTTAGCAGCGTTTGACTCAGCACCAGTTGAACGAGCTAGGAAGCGAACTTTGCCTCCATCTGTATCAATGACTTTTTGAGCGCGGGCTGTTTTGGTATCGTAGTAAGCAGTAAAGAACTGTGTGTTAGTTCCTTGGAAATAAAGAGCTAGTTTGCCCATAGCACTGTCCAATAGCTGTGGGGTATCCTGAGTATTGGCAAAGCCTAGTAATGCCCCGGAAGCAGTCAAGCCATCAGAATCGGTGTGTAACAGAGCCATGGGCAATGATACTTGACCATATAATGTTTCTTTTTTGCGTTCAAGTTCTTCTTGCTTGGTAATCAGGCTAGCTTGTTTTTGAGTTAGCTCTGCTATTTTACTATCGAAGGAAGCTTTTTGAGTTTCCAATTTAGTGATTCTTGTATTTACGTCGTCGATCCTCCTCTCGTAGCCCTTGATATGAGCTTCGATCTGGATATAAGTATACTCTTGATCTTCACTCTTTTCTTTCCAAAACTTTAACTGAGATTCCTCATCCTGTTTTTTTTGATTTAATTCTTCCAACCCCTGAGTTATTTCTTCTAGGGGTTGAAGCTCTTCCGTAAGTCCTTGAATCTCTCGTTTCAGTTGAATAACTTCCGCTTCCAAACTCCCAACTGCAGCAAAAGAACTCTCGATAGAATCACCATCTAGATCCGTTCGATTGAGCCAATTCAAGGAGAGATTATCTGGTACTTGTGTTAGCTTCCCTTCACGAGAAACAGCAAAATCTAATGTTGCAATGTACTTGTTAGTGGTTGTCGCCCCATTGGCATCGGTTCCACCTGTAGCCACTGCCAACATCACCCGGGCATTAGTTTTCATCGGTTTGCTTTCTTGATCATTACCGATTTGAGCATCTTCCTGCTGGAAATACTGCACCGCCGTTAATCCTGATTCAATGGTGCGCCCAGTAATTGAAAAACTATCCCGACTCACCCCTGGATGATTGCCAATAAGTGCATCTGACTCTTGCCAAGTTGCACCATAAATAGTACCGTTATTAGCAGAATCAGTTTGGTCATAAACTGTAGCACCAGTATTTTCATCAAATCGCCAGTAACCTACTAATCCTGCTTCCCTTCCTACCAAGCGATGATGCCTATCCTCATTAATTTCATAACCAGTACGAGCGCGATTCCAGATTCGGACTTCATCTATACAACCATTAAAATTATCAGCATAACCTTTAGCTAGAAAAACATTATCACTACCTGCTGTAGCAGCATCCTTAGTAAGAATTTCTTCCCCTGCAAAAGCACCGTCAATGTAGCAGGTTAATGTCCTGCTCTCGAAATTCCTGACAATAGCAATATGAGACCATTCGTCCCGCAGCAGTCCAAAAGTACTTAAAATTCCCTCAAAGGCATCATAATCTATATTGGTTTCACTAGGATTATTACCACCAGTACCATAATAATAGGATAGTTTACCATCCACCTCTAAGGTAATTGCCCCTTCACCGTTATAGGCTTTACAGAATAGACTTTGCCTGTTGGCCAAAGATAAGGGTTTGACCCACATTTCAATAGTTTGACTGCCTGTAATCTGTAATTCTGAGGGATTCCCTAAATCCACATAATTATCAGTACCATTAAAACTAAGTGCTGATTCTGCTCCACCCTGGGCACTAAGAATTGGTACTAACTCTTGATTAGTAAAGGAGTCTACTCCAGGACGACGTTGGAAAATGGCACTCTGATATTCTGGATCAGGGCTAGTGTAATGAATAGTACCTTTAGTATTAAATAGGCCATCAGTCGCCCGCTCAATATTAAAAGAGTCAATCTTGCTAGTAGCACTGTTATAAGCAAAGACTTGCCAGCGATTAATATTAGCTATCTGGGTCGGCAATAATAGAACTTGGAAACGTCCTCCCTCAAGCTGGCGCACAAAGTCTAGTTCTTGGGTAGGCTCAGAGAATGCTTTGCCTTCCATATCTTTTGCCCCCAGACTATCCTTACTATTAGCTGGTTGGGTTTTGTTGCGACTGCGCTTATAACGCACCTCCATCTTCGGCTGTAGTTGAGCACCCAAAAGAATAAAGCGGTCTAATAACAGAGTATTGTTAACTAGGGGGACTTTATTACCTCCAGAAAGCACAAATTCGGAGTTATCTCTGGTGGTATCCCCAGATGAGCCACCGCCTTCAAGTCTAGTGAGTTTATAGACTATATTTGGGTCATTACCAGCAATAGACTGACGAAAGATGTAGATATATTGATCGTCAGAAAGTACCTGAAAAGGTGCATCTGCTGTTAGTCTTGCTGTAGTTGAGAGGAACTCGTCAATTTCGTCAAGGTTTAAATTTTCTGGCTTGTCTTCAGTTCGCGTTCCTTTCTTGACTGTGGGCATTCTAGTTGCCCCTACCAACCCATAACCAACTTGGGCTATTTCATTGGCAAAATGCAGGGGACTAGGATTTTTTGACTAGTATTCTACATCTATTGGCCCTTTGTTTTCATCACTGTCACTCAAGTCTAGGACTGTGTAATAGATATGTTGTTCATTGTCCATAGCAAAGGCAATTACCGTACCTTTGTGTCGAACTAGGGTTGGATATTTGTAAGTTTTGTCTTCATAGGATTTGAGGAAATTATCAAAGATAAAATTATCAAAGTGTCTTTGATTACTCATAAGATTTTTGTAGTTTACTTACACAGTTAAAATACATCTTTTGATCTTTTTTCTAACTATCTTAATTTTTTTTTAATAACAGATAAAATGTATGGTATTACCCCCTATTCCTGCCCTATTACCTAGAGTATACATATATGTATGGGTACTACCCCTTAATAATAAATAATCCCATCAATTACCAACACCAAAATAATCTATGACTGAGTTTTATAATTTAGAAATGTCTTAATTTGTAAGAATTCAGGTGAGAGCGATATAGCTGCCACTAGGCTCCGCCAACGCTTCGGTAGTCACGGTTAGCTAACTTCAGGAAATATTCACTCGCTTGACAAAAAATTAAACTACAGTAAAGTCAGGACATGAGGTAGTAATTCCGGTATGAACTGATGGGAATCAGAGATAGAACTGATGATAACTCATCATATGCGATACTGCTGACGCAACGCTCCGCGAACGCTATTAAAGATTGCTCAAAGAAATCAATGACAGAGCGTCCCTGGCAACGACAGGTTTGTACCACAGTCAATAAGTTGGCTGTGTGTTGAAATCGCTCCATTTAGTTGAAACTTAGTCAGAGATTACTTCTGTACGTTGCCAATCCGATGGCTCCCCTATCTGACCTGCGCGTAGCGCTATAACACCTAAAAATTGCTAATATCATAAAATCTGGAGCGGGGTAAATCTTCAACCACACGCACTTCTACAATTTCATCAGCTTCCACAGTGACTGGTTCACGAGGAGAAGTCAAAACAACAGTACCAGCTCCAAGCGCCGCTCCTGCCAAGAAACCAAAACCTGAACCTGTAAGGAGCAGTAATGCTAATCCCCCACCAGCACTACTGGCGCCCAAAACTTTTCCATTAACGTGACGATGACCTCGGAGGAATTCTGATTCAGCAGAAAAAGGGATAAAACGACCATTTATATATATAGCTCTGGCTGTGAATTTGCTACCATGACTATTACTATCAAAACCACCGACTACAGGTGTTTTAGCTGGTACTATAATTCTACCAGATTCATCAGCGATCGCCTCATCTAACAACAAAACTTCCTGTATCTCAATACCGCGTGGTAGTGTAACCTCTCCAGTGGGATAAATTAAACCTATGATCTCTCCTTCCTCAATTAATATAGAAGTATCATCTTCAGATTGCTTTTCCCCCAAAGTTCCAGGTAAAGGTTCTCCAAAAGAAATCACATCGACTGATTTGGTATTGCTATAGTTTGGTTTTTCTACAGGTTCAGGTTCTGGGGGAGGTGGAACAAAAGTATCTTCAGTTTCTTTAGCTTGGAGTTGCGGCACTTCCCCAATTTCAGAAGGTTCAGTAGCAGGTTGTTGATTACCCAAAGCGTCTATTAATGGAGAATTTACACTATCTGGTTTGTCAGTAGGAATAACCAAGAATGGAATGGAAGGGTCTGCAGAAGGAGGGGGGTTTGGTAGAGGAGATTCTGCTTTGGGGTCTGTTTCTAGAAAACCTACTCTATCTTGCTTTGGTGGAGTAGAAGCTTGATTATCTTCTTCAACAGTAGATTCCGAATTTTCTACTTCTATAGTTTCTGTTGCTGTTATTGCTGGTTCAACAGTATCTATTTCTGGTTCTGTAGTTTCTATTGCTGTTATTGCTGCTTCAACAGAATTTCCATCTAAAATGATTGGCTGTTCTGCTGCTTCTGAGATTTCCCCCTCACCCACCAGTAGACGCAACTGCCAACTATTTTGCTGTGGTTCAACCTGTTCTAATTTTACTTGTTTAGTTGATATAGCTACTTCCGGAGCAAAATCTATAACAACTTTTGCTTGTGTTGGTTGCTCTTGAGCGAGACTAACTCGACGCACCAACCCTGCTGGATATAATTCAGTCACATTTACACTAACCTCGGTATCTGGAATGTAGACAACTAGACGAGCAGGTTGGCTTTCAACAGAATAACTAGGAATTGTACCTGCTGGGAGAGTAAACTGAAGTTGATTATTATCTGGGTCAAAAAACCAGTTTGTTAAGAAAGCTGCTAAAACTGGCCGAGGCAAACTAAAATTAATTGTCAGTGTTCCCACTAAGCCAATAAGTTTGAATATAGATTTTAATTTTGACAGATTTTTTTGATATTGACTTGCCATAGCTAACTACTCACAATTCCACAACTATTTAATTATTAAGCTACAATTTATAATCTATGAAACTTTCTAAAATTGGACTAATATAAAATCCGGTCATACAGTAATCGCAAAATTACTCCCTCTTAATATAGATGAATAGGAATTATATAATTCATGCTCCATAATCCTTTCTTTCTCCGCCCCTCCTGACTCCTGACTCTTGACTCCTGACTCCTGACTCCTCAGTGATAGGATAACTAATTACTCGGATTCTATATAAAATACAACATTCTCTAAAATTGATTAGACAAGCTTCAGATTAACATAAGAATGGTAAAGGAGGCAAAGTTATGGAAACATCGACAATTTATTTACCACCCAGATTAGAATTAAAAATTCATCTCACCCAGGCACAATTTTGGCAACTTTGTCAAGAAAATGACGATTTAAGATTTGAAAGAACTGCCACAGGAGAATTAATTATTATGCCACCTACTGGAGGAAATACAGGAGAAAGGAACTCCGATCTAAATTTTCAACTAAGAGCATGGAACCGTCAAAATAATTTAGGTAAAGTATTTGATTCCAATAGAGGTTTTACTTTACCGAATGGAGCTGACCGTTCTCCTGATTCTTCTTGGGTAAAACTTGAACGTTGGGATAGTTTAACTGCTGAAGAGCAAGATAAGTTTGTACCTTTATGTCCTGATTTTGTGGTGGAATTAATGTCTCCTAGTGATTCTTTGCCAAAAACACGAGAAAAGATGTTGGAGTATATAGAAAATGGTGCGTTATTAGGATGGTTAATTAATCGAAAAAAACGAGAAGTAGAAATTTATCGCCCTCAGCAAGAAGTAGAAATATTGGTAAATCCTGAGACTGTATCTGGAGAAAATATTTTGCCTGGGTTTGTATTAGATTTAGAAACTATTTGGTAATATAGCTTTAAGCATTCAGCTATCAGCGGTCAGCTTTTAGGTGTTTGATCAAAAAGGAAGTATCTCTCCCCTCTCCTTGCAGGAGAGGGGTCGGGGGAGAGGTCTTCCAGGTTGCTCGAATTCACCCACAATTTTAATCTAGACGCGCTACTACAATATAGCGCTACGCATTAAGGTTAGGACATTTATACATCCTGAAACCCTTTGACACTTTACTATTCCCTATTCCCTATTCCCTATTCCCTAGCGCGATGCGCTATACAATACAATATAATAGATAAAGCAAGATTAATACTAAGAATAAAATGGTACAAGCACCAGTAAAAATTCAAACTACCGAACTAGCAACATTAGCAGTAGACCTAATTCGTCAGGCAAGATGTGAATATGGGGATATTCGGTTATGTACTTACCGTTCTCAAAATTTGACAGCTAGCGATCGCTCTCTTAAGCAACTACAAGATAAAGTTAGCTCTGGTTTTGGAATACGAGTTTTGCTCAACGGTGCTTGGGGTTTTGCTGCTAGTCATCGCCAAACACCAGAAGAAATAGCTAGAGTTGTCGCCTTAGCAGTGGATATTGCTAAAGGTAGTCGTCTATGTCAAAAAACACCTGTGCAGTTAGTACCTGTAGAAACCTATCGCGATAGTTACGTTACTCCTATCGAAATTGACCCGTTTACTGTTCCCATTCAGGAAAAGGCGGAACTACTTTTAAGTTTGAACGAGCAATTATTAAGTTATGAACAGCAGGGGATTAAAAAAGCTTTTTCTTTTCTCAGGTTTACCAAAGAAGAGAAAATATTTGCTTCTACAAATGATTCCCTAATTGACCAAACAATTTACCGTAGCTATCCTGGGTTTACTTGCACAGCTATTGCTAATAATGATGCTCAAAGTCGTAGTTATGATCGACCTCCTTTGAATATTGGGTACGAGCATATTAACCCTACTGACTTATTGAGTCAAGTAGACCGAGTTGCTTCAGAAGCAATAGAAAAAGTTCATGCTCCCAAAGGACCTGCTGATATTCGTTCTACTTTAATTTTAAAGCCAACGAATCTATTTTTAACCATTCACGAATCAGTCGGACATCCCACCGAATTAGACCGAGTTTATGGTTATGAAGCTAATTTTGCAGGCACAAGTTTTGCCACTACCGATAAAATGGGTAAACTCCAATATGCTGCACCTTGGGTTAACTTTAAATGCGATCGTACCCAACCAGGAGGTCGTAGTACAGTAGGATATGATGATGAGGGTGTTAAATCACAAGATTGGTATGTTGTCAAGGATGGGATATTAGTAGATTATCTCACAGACAGGGAAACAGCTTACCGTTTGGGGCGAGGTAGCAGTAATGGTTGTGCTTATGCCGACAGTTGGTCGAGTATACCTATGGTGCGCATTCCCAACTTAGGATTAGAAGCGGGTGCGGATGGTGGAAGTCATACTGCAACTTTAGCAGAAATGATTGCCGATACTGAGGATGGAATTTTAATTGATGGTATTGGTAGTTTTTCTATTGACCAACAACGGCGGAATTTTCAATTTGGTGGGGATGCGTTTTGGCAAGTGAAAAAAGGTAAAGTTGTGGGAATGTTGAAAGATGTAACTTATCATTCTATGACGACTGATTTCTGGAATAGCGTTGATGCTGTAGGAACTGCTGCTGAATGGGAGCAGTGTGGTACTGATATTTGTGGGAAAGGGGAACCGATGCAGTTAGCACAAATGACTCATGGTTGTGTACCTGTCAGGGTGCGGGATATTTTGATTGGTAGTGGAGCAGGTTAATTGAGTAGGTTGGGTTAAACGATAGTGCAACCCAACATATACATATTAGAGTTGTTGGGTTTCCTTAAGGTCAACCCAACCTACAAAGCTGAGTGCTACTTCAATAATTCCAGCTAATTACAAGGTTTCAGTCAGAATTAGCGCCTTCAATCTCTCACCTCCCCTTCTCCCCACCCTCCCCACACTCCCCACCCCCAAATATATGATAAGTATTCAACCGGATTTGATATGATAGGGCTAAGATGCTATCATATTGGATATAAAATGGCACAAAAACCAGGTTTGTCTAAGTAGATGTCCGTATTGTGAAATACCTAACACAAACCCGGTTTCGACTAAAATAGGACTTACCCAAAGACCGTATATATAGAGTTCCAAAACTATAACGATATAGTTTTTTCCGCTATATGTAGTACCTCTGTGTAAGTCCTGTAAAATTTACCGCATACTTTGTTTTTTCTCTGCTTTCAAGTCTCGACTATTGGCAGCAGCTAATTCTGCATCCATTAAAGTTTTTCCTGTTGCTGCTAAATAAACGTCATCTAAACTTGGTCGCGCTTGAGCAATACCAAAAATGGGTAAACCTGCTGCTTGCAACGATTCTTGAATTGCGATTAAAGCATCACTCTGGGGTGTGACAACTAAGTTTAAGGAATTGCCCTGAGCAGCATTGATAATCACTTCTTGAACTATTGGTAGAGGTTCAAGTAATGTTTTTGCTGTTTCTGCTTCTTCAGTAGGAGAAAATTCTCTAATGCGCAGAGTTATGCGATCGCCTCCTACTCGATCTTTGAGTTCGGAAGGAGTGCCAGTTGCTATTACCATCCCTTTGTCAATAATAGCTACCCGGTCTGCTAAAGCGTCAACTTCTTCGAGATAATGACTGGTAATCAAAACTGTTGTACCTGAGTCTCGCAACTGACGCAAAAAATCCCAAACTACTACCCGACTATCAATGTCTAAACCAACTGTGGGTTCATCCAAAACTAAAACGTCTGGTTGATGTAGTAAACCTGCTGCTAGGTCGAGACGTTTACGGATACCACCAGAATAAGTACCTGTTTTTTTATCCGCCCAATCTTCTATACCTAGGAGACTAATCACTTTATTGATTCTTTCTTTGGCCAATTTGCCAGGGATATGATATATTGCTGCTTGGAGTTGCAGTAGTTCTCGGCCTGTTAATACCTTGTCTAAGGCCACTTCTTGGGCAACATAGCCAAGGCGTTGTCTGGCTATTCTCGGTTGGTCAGTTACCGAAACACCCGATACTTCTAAATGTCCAGCATCTGGTGTAATTAGAGTACATAGAGCGCGTAGGGTAGTTGTTTTGCCAGCGCCGTTAGGGCCAAGTAAACCAAATATTTCTCCAGGTTCTATCTTAAAGGAAACGTCCTTAACTGCTACAGATGAACCATAACTTTTTTGAAGGTTTTCTATTAAAACTGCTGGTGCCATAGTTATTAGTATATTCAGGGTTTTCCCTGAATATTGTAATTGTTTATTATTGATTTGACACTCAGCAGACTACAGAAATAGGTAAATTTTATTCAACAAGTTTTACCCATCCACGGCGAACATGGTAAAACAACCTGTTAATGATGGCATATTCATCATCATCTAGATAACCAGTGAATAATAGACGGCGAATCTGTTGGCGTTCATCACTGGTAATAACACTGGAGGACATCACTTCACTGAATACTTCATCAAGTACATTTTTGGCTGGTGATATATTAAGTAATCTCATATAAATTATTAACTAATGACTAAGTACAACTTCCATTTTTATTATTAGGGTTTTTGTAATTAGATAGGGTGATTTGAGTAATGATTAGTTAATGATTGTTCTCAATTTAGTTTCTAGTTAATATCATATCTTCGATGTGAGTATGTTTGTGTTTTTTGGTGATGTTTGTCACTGATATTCAATCTGCTGGTGAAACATCACATAAAATTAGCTGAGACAAAAGGCAGCAGCCAACAGATGAACTATAACTTTTTTGAAGGTTTTCTATTAAAACTGCTGATGCCATAGTTATTAGTATATTTAGGGTTTTCTGTGATAACTGAAATGGCACTTAGCAGAGTACAGAAGTAGGTCAATTTCATTCAACAAATTTTACCAATCCACGGCTAACACGATCGACCAACTTTTCCATTATGGCATATTCATCATCATCTAGATAACCAGTCAATAATACACGCCGAATCTTTTGGCGTTCATCGTTAGTAATAACACTGGAGGACATCACTTTACTAAATACTTCCTCAAGTAAACTTTTTGCTGGTGAAATATTGAGTGATTTCATATAAATTATTAACTAATGACTAAGTACAACTTCCATTTTTATTATTAGGGTTTTTGTAATTAGATAGGGTGATTTGAGTAATGATTAGTTAATGATTGTTCTCAATTTAGTTTCTAGTTAATATCATAAGTTCGATGTGAGTGTATTTGTGTTTGTTAGTGATGCTTGTCACTGGTCTTAAATCTGGTTGTGAAATACCACATATTTAAATTCCCAACCTTTCCAGAGTTACCAAACTATAAGCTACAAGTTTTCATACTAAGAGATTGAATGTATCAGGAAATATAAAAAGGAAATAGGGAACATTTAACTGGGAATAGGGAATAGGGAATAAGGAGGAAGAAATCAAGACAACTATTTGTCACTTAAAAATCTAGGAATATATGTACCTTTCTACCTCTGGTATCTACCAGATTTAAATCGCTTGAAGTATTACCGCTTTTAGATTTTAGTCACTATTTGCTCTCTTTGCTCTCTTAATACTTATTTGACAAACAGTTTCTAAATACAGAAATCAGCCTTCTTCTCACCATTACCATCCACCAACCCAATAAACTAACTCAATGACTATCAGCGCCGATGTTCTATCCTTTTTCGCATTTGCCTTGCTATTTTTTGCAGTTCTGGTGAAGTAAGTAGTTCCAAATAATTAAAAATATCTTTATTTTCACAATAAATCGCTTCACTTAAGGCAAATTATTCTGGGTCTATTGCTCTATAGAACCCCTAAGCGGATCTATTTAGAGATGGGGAGATGGGGGCCTAGATTCTACCTTTTTCCCCTATCCTATTTCTCTGACTCCTGACTCCTGACTCCTGACTCCTTTGCCAAAAACCCGCAGCTTTGCAGAGATACACTTAGGACTTCTATAGTTAACATATGCACCAGCTTCAACCAACAATTTTATTTTTACATTAATAATTAATAATTATTAATTAAATAATTCACCTTTTAAAGCCTCCCCTTTCAAGGGGAAAAAGCGGTCGATGGATGGCGAGGTTTCCTTGCTTGCCTCCAATCGACCAAGACAAGAAATAATATTTCCTTATATTCAATCAAACGGGGTTTTAACTAGAGGTAATTATCCATTATCCATTAATGAACATCTCCATATTTTATATAAAATAATTAATCAATTACTAACTAAAATTTACACTTTTATGATTAAATATTGGGCAATTAAATAGACTGATTCAAGTCATATAGCAATCCTAAATAGGTTGCGGGTAATTAAAAAGTAGATAAAAAAATCGAAAGTATCACCTGTTCCCTGTTCCCTGTTCCCTGTTCCCTAAAAGCGGTAAGATTTTTATACACAAATAAAATAGGATTGCTATAGTTAGTTAGTAATTGTTCTGAATTTAAAATGTGAATATTTTTTTGACAATTTACCTAACTTCAAGACAAGCTTCAATTGTTGCTAATACTGACTGAGATAAACTAGGTAAGTCATAACCCCCTTCTAAACCAAATAATATTTTGTGGGTTATTTGTAAACAATATTCTGTAAATAATCCATAGTCTTTTGGTTGTAGAGAAATACCTGCTAATGGATCGTCATGGTTCGCATCATAACCCGCACTAACAATCAATAAATCTGGTTGAAAGTTAGCTAAAAAGGGTATAACTTTTTGCTCGAAAGTTGCTTGATAAATAGCCATTGTACTACCTGGTGACATGGGTAAATTTAGTACGTTATTGTAAGAACCATGTTCGTCAGCAGACCCTGTTCCTGGATAACAGGGAGATTGATGGAGAGAACAATAGACTATATTTTCGTTAGTTTCTACAATTTCCTCGGTGCCATTACCATGATGCACATCCCAGTCGAGAATGGCAACTTTGTTAATATCTGGTTTTTCTAGGGCGTAATGAGCGGCGATCGCTGCATTGGAAAATAAACAAAATCCCATCCCCCGTCTACTTTCAGCATGATGTCCGGGGGGTCTTGCTAAGACAAAAGCAGGTTTTCCATTTCCCAAGACTAGATCGACTCCATCTAACCAAGCACTTACCGCTAACAATGCTACATCATAACTTTTAGGAGAAACTGGTGTATCCCCATCTAGATAACCGCCACCTTGATTAGCTATTTCTGCTACTGCTTGAATATGACTACGAGAATGAACTTTTTCTAGCAGTGTCATCAATGATGAATCGCGCTTTTCTACCGGAGTTGGTGACTGCCATTGGAGTTGGCCATTTTGAGTAGGAAAGGTTTTGAGAGTTTCTACAATAGCAGTTAAACGTTCTGGTCGCTCTGGGTGTAGCATACCAGTTTTGTGTTCGAGAAATTCATCGGAGTAAATAACAGAAACCATATTACAAATATAAATATTAGAGTTTGTCCAACTGACTCAAACTTTTAACTACAATTATACCAATATTTTAACTTTTCATTCAACTAGAAATATTTCTCTCTTTTCCATTTATTTGAGCAAATATTTAGACAAAATGTGCTATAATTTTAGATAGAAACAGCATGATTTTTTAATCAGACTAAAGTTAATTGGAGGAAATCCGATTTTTTTTGGTTTGTTGTTAATTAATTCTAAATTTAATGGAGTTTTTCATTATATGACTACTTCTGAGTCACGAATTGTACCAACCGATCTGCGGAACGAAATGTCCCAATCATACCTAGAATACGCCATGAGCGTAATCGTAGGTCGGGCGTTGCCAGATGCTAGAGATGGTCTGAAACCCGTCCATCGTCGCATACTTTATGCTATGCACGAATTAGGTTTAACTCCAGACCGTCCTTTCCGGAAGTGCGCTCGTGTGGTGGGAGAGGTACTGGGTAAATACCACCCCCACGGTGATACGGCAGTATACGATGCTTTGGTGCGAATGGCTCAAGATTTCTCAATGCGCTCGCCCCTGATACAAGGTCATGGTAATTTTGGTTCTGTAGACAATGACCCTCCTGCTGCGATGCGTTACACAGAATGTCGTCTGCAAGTGCTGACTAGCGATGCTATGCTCCGGGATATTGATGCAGATACAGTAGATTTTGCTGATAACTTTGATGGTTCTCAACAAGAACCGTTGGTACTCCCTTCTCGTGTTCCCCAACTATTTCTTAACGGTTCTTCTGGAATTGCAGTGGGGATGGCAACTAATATTCCTCCCCATAATTTGGGAGAATTAATTGATGGTTTGGTTGCACTAATTCATAACTCAGAAATAACTGAAAATGAATTAATGCACTATATTCCTGGACCTGATTTTCCTACAGGTGCTCAAATTCTAGGTAAATCTGGTATTCGGGATGCTTACACCCTCGGTCGTGGTTCCATCACAATGCGGGGGGTCGCTAATATAGAAACCATTGAACACCGTGGTCGTCCTGACAAGGAAGCTATTATTGTCACAGAATTGCCTTACCAAACCAATAAAGCAGCATTAATTGAAAAAATTGCCGAACTGGTTAATGACAAAAAAATTGAGGGTATTTCTGATATCCGGGATGAGAGCGATCGGACTGGAATGCGTATCGTTATCGAACTCAAACGAGATGCTTATCCGAGAGTTGTACTGAATAATCTCTACAAACAAACCCCCCTACAAGCAAATTTTGGAGCGAATATTTTAGGACTGGTAAATTCCGAACCCCAGTTACTAACCCTGAAAAAATACCTGGAAGTTTTCCTAGAATTTCGGGTAGAAACTATTACTAGGAGAACAGAATATGAACTGCGAAAAGCCGAAGAAAGAGACCATTTATTGCAAGGTTTACTAATTGCTTTAGATAACTTAGACGAAATTATTCAATTAATTCGCCATGCCGCTGATACTCCTGCTGCTAAACAAGAGTTAATGGAAAATTATGGTTTATCTGAAGTTCAATCCGATGCAATTTTACAAATGCAGTTAAGAAGATTAACAGCATTAGAAGCACAAAAAATTCAAAAAGAACATGAAGAATTACTATTAAAAATTGCTGACTTGCAAGATATATTAGCTAAACGGGAACGGATTTTAGAAATTATTGAAACGGAAGCTTTAGAAATTAAAGAACGTCATGCTACTCCTAGACGAACTGTCATTGAACTAGCAGAAGGAGAGCTAGATGATACAGACTTAATTGCCAATGAAAAAGCAATTATTCTGTTGACAGAACAAGGCTATATTAAACGGATGCCAATTAATTCTTTTGAGGCTCAAAGTCGAGCAACTCGTGGTAAATCTGGCACTAAAATGAAAGATGATGATGTAGTGGAACATTTTCTGAGTTGTTATGACCATGACAGTATTTTATTCTTTACTCAAAGAGGTGTAGTTTATTGTCTAAATGCTTATCAAATTCATATTGGTTCTCGCGTCGCGCGGGGTGTACCAATAGTGCAAATGTTACCTATTCCACGGGATGAAAAAGTTACTTCTATTGTACCTGTTTCCGAATTTACTGATGATGAATATTTAGTCATGCTGACTAAGGGTGGATATATCAAAAAAACAAGTTTATCCGCATTTTCTAATATTCGTTCCAATGGATTAATAGCTATTTCTCTGGCAGAAGGAGATAGTTTAAGATGGGTAAGGAGAGCTAGAGTTGACGATAGTGTAATTATTGGTTCTAGTTCTGGGATGGCAATTCACTTTAGAACTGATAATAAACAGTTGCGTCCTTTAGGTCGGAATACAAGAGGTGTAAAATCCATGAAATTAATGAAGGGTGATGAATTAATTAGCATGGATATTTTAACCAGTTCAATTATAGATAAAATTGCTGATATAGATGAAGAAAGTATAGAACTAGAAGAGGAAGAGTTAGAAATAGAAATTGAGGAAATAGAAGAGGTAGAATCTGATGAAATACCAGCGATTAATAATCCCGGCCCTTGGGTATTAGTTATTACGACAAATGGTTATGGAAAGCGGGTACCAGTTTCTCAATTTACTCTACAAAACAGAGGTGGTAAAGGTCGCATCGCTACTAAGTTTAAACAGAAGAAAAAGAAACAAGACCAAGTAGCTGCTTTGCGAGTAGTAAATGAGGCAGAAGAATTGATGATAATTACTGCAAAAGGAATTATTATTCGTCAAGCAATAGATGCTATTTCTATTCAATCTCGTAGTGCTACAGGGGTTAGGGTACAAAGACTGGATGATGCAGATGCTATAGCAGAAGTTGCTTTAGTTCCAGCAACTGAAACTGAAGAAACAATGGAAATAGAAGAAGAAGAAATAACAGAAGTAGAAGTAGTAGAAACAGAAGAAGATATAGAAAAATAAATATTTATTTGTAGTTGCGCTCTAGTGCTAGAAACATCACTCAGAACTCAAAAGTTAAATTCTTTCTGTGAGTAAGTGTGAGAGGAGTAAGAATGTCCTAAATTCCCTGGCGACTAATATACTAGCTTGACGTTACTCTTTTACCGGATATTATAAAAATCGAAGTAAAGGTTAGGATATTTCTAAATTCTCACGCCTCAGTTATAGGATTATTTTTGACTTTTGCCTCACAGGAGTGCGCATTCCCTCTATTGGTCGATTGGATATGGCGAGGTCACCTCGCCATCCCATCCTTCGGAATGCTCCGCAAACGACCGCTTGCTGTCTTACCCCGACGAGGGGTCGCACCGCTTTTAACTTTTCCCTTGCGCATAGCGCTATATGATATTAATTTATGGAATTTTATTCTTCCTTATTCTTAGTGCAAGAAACTAATATTCACAAGAGAAAAATATTAAGTGACGCAGAAATTTATCAACGCTTACAAGACTTACAACATTGGCAAATAAAAGATAATAAATTATCCTACACTCATCAATTTCAGAACTTTGTTGAAGCCATAAATTTTGTCAATTGTTTAGTCATACCAGCAGAAACAGCAAATCATCATCCAGATATTGCTATTTCCTACAATCAAGTTACGATAAATTTGACAACTCATGATGTAGGTGGGTTAACCCTTTTAGACTTCGAGTTAGCAACAACTATTTCTCAGTTAATCAAAACTTGGAAATCAGACAAACAATGTAAATTTTAAAAGAATGAAAAAGGAAGAATAAAGAAGGAAGAAGGTTAATTTAAAAAAAAGGCTTTTTAACTAATGAAAAGTATGAGCTAATCTGCTTTGATAGTAACTTTAAATTTTGCTCAATCTTTCAATTATATAGAATACGCGCTAGGGAATAGGGAATAGGGAACACTTAACTGGGAACAGGAGACTATCAAAGGATTTGAGGATTTATAAATGTCCTAACCTTAATGCGTAGGGCTATACTTCTTCTTTAAAAGACAATAAATTAATAGCTGAAAGCTAATAGCTGACGGCTGAATGCTTACAAATAAGGATAAAAATGCTCAAAAGTTTTTAAACACTGGATGCTGGATTAATTTTCGGATTATTCGTTTTAATTTTTATTTATATTTACCATAAAATTAGGTTTAAACCCTCCCTTTTAATACCATTTATCAAAAACTTTTCTACACTTTCTTGAGTAGAAGAGTAGGGGAATGGGTAGGAACGTTCCATGCAACGTCCCTACGGAGAAGTAAAAATAATAATAACTAAGATTAAATTGACTAAAATTAGCAAAAAAATTATTATATCTGTATTAATTAAATTACTTAATAGCTGAAGTTTCGCCTAAGTATAGCATTAATGCATGGTAATTAGTATAAATGGGATATAAAAATAAAAGTTAGTATTTCAAGCCTCCCTATTGCAAGAGGTACTGATAACTTATAACTTATAACTTATAACTGAAATGACCTACTTATTTATAACATTCATTAGTGGCATTTTAATGGGAATGACCACAGCGCCAATAGGTGCATGGTTTCTTGGATGGGTAGCTTTAGCTCCTCTCTGGATATTAGTAATTCAACAGAAAAAATCCTTGGATAAATTTTTATTAGGTTTAACTTGGGGAATAGGTTATCACGGTTTAGCCTTGTTTTGGATAACTGGAATTCATCCGATGACCTGGTTAGGAATTCCTTGGTTAGCTAGTCTGGCGATCGCTCTATTTTGTTGGATTTTTATTACTGTTTGGGGAGCAATTTTAGTTGCTATTTGGGCGTATTTATTTGGAATTTTAACTCCTGTATCTTTCTCGGATAAAATATCCTCATTTGCCAGAGTTTTATTAGGTATAACTTTATGGTGTTGTTTGGAGAAAATCTGGAGTTTAGGAAATCTTTGGTGGACGTCTCTAGCTTTTACTCAGAGCAACCAAAATTTAGTAATTTTACACCTTGGTCAATTATCCGGACCGATTACAATTACAGCAGCTATTGTTACAGTAAATGCTTTATTTGGGGAAGCTTTTATTAAAGCAAAATCACAGCAAAATCCAGAAAATTTTCAACAACAAAATAATTCAGAGCAACTAAACTTATTGGTTAAGTTTCCCTTCTCGCTTCTTCCTTCTTACTTCTTCCTTCTGCCAATAATAACTTTAATATTTTTCCACATCATAGGGTTTAGTCTATATAATACTCCTTTAAATCCAGAAGCAGAAGCAGCTTTAAAAGTCGGAATTATTCAAGGGAATATTCCCAATGAAATTAAGCTCAATTCCACAGGTTGGTATCGTGCTTTAGAAGGTTACACTGAAGGATATAAAAAATTAGCAGAGG
This sequence comes from Dapis brunnea BLCC-M229, assembly GCF_050015995.1. Lineage (NCBI taxonomy): Bacteria > Bacillati > Cyanobacteriota > Cyanophyceae > Oscillatoriales > Microcoleaceae > Dapis > Dapis brunnea. The sequence continues at coordinate 26,603 of NZ_JBNHEP010000153.1, forward strand.
AAAATGTTGATGCTGTATTAACTCCAGAAACAGCTTTACCTTTTTTGTGGACAAATCAAAATAATCGTAGATTTCTTTCTTTTTACCAAGCAATTTTAGAGAAAGGAGTAGTAGCTTGGGTAGGTGGCTATGGCAAACAAGAGAATAATCTGACAAATAGTTTATTTACTATTGACAAGACCGGAGAAATTTTCAGTCGTTATGACAAAATCAAATTAGTACCTTTAGGAGAATATATTCCCTTTAATGAACTGCTAGGAAAACTAATAGATAGACTCTCACCTTTAGATGCTCATTTAGTACCAGGAAAAACAAACCAAATATTTGATACACCCTTTGGCAAAGCTATAGTTGGAATTTGTTATGACTCAGCCTTTTCCGAAGTATTCCAAAGACAAACATTGGCAGGAGGAGAATTTATTTTAACTGCCGCTAATAATGCTCATTATAGTTCTACAATGCCAGCTCAACACCATGCTCAAGATGTAATGCGGGCAATAGAAAATGATAGATGGACAGTACGAGCAACAAATACAGGTTATTCTGGAATTGTAGACCCCCACGGTAGAACAATTTGGCGATCGGGAATTAATACTTATGAAACTTATACAACCACAATTTATCGACGAAAGACTCAGACTTTGTATGTAAAATGGGGTGATTGGTTAACACCAGTATTACTTATGGGAGGAGTATTAACAAAAATAATTTTATAGTCAAAAATTAAATAATATACAGGGCATTCAGTGGTTTATGAAGTACAGTAGTAATAGCTTTTTAAATAGTTTTTGAAGTATGGAATTAAGGTTTCATTCAAAATTCGCCAATCTACTATAATCACTGTACCAAACTGACATGGAATAGGCTGTGTTTCTGTCGAAAGTCAAAATTACAGTCGTTTTGATTGTGTGATTTATTGATTGGAAAATTACTACATAGCAATTCTGATAATGATGAGATACAAAATTTTAGGTTTAATACTTTATGTCTTATGCCAATTAAAAAAAATATTGCTAAATTAACTTTTTATAGTAAGTAGGGGAGATATTGGTTTAGCAATACAGAAAAATTCAATTTGAGAGTTTTCCCGACTGCCCCACTCTCTTTTTTAGGAAAAAAAATATCCCATTTAACTCCTCTGGCATTTTACCTCTTGTAGATATAGCTTTCTTAACTAGGAAATTTGGCGTTGCTGAAGTAAGGTATGAAATTCAACTTTTGGTAAATTTTAAGCCAAAACAAGAGTGCAAATTTTACCTATTTCTTCCTAATTTAGTCAGGAAAAAACACCTGTCTACCTAGTAACTCCTGAGAACTTACTCCTTTGAAATCATACATTTATTCAGCAACACCGGAAATGTATTTTGTAAGTAGGTAGGCATAAATAAACGTTATAGCGCTACTTGAATCGGGAATAGGGAACACTTAACTGGGAACAGTTTACTATCAAAAGGTTTCAGGATTTAGAAATGTTCTAACCTATTTGCGTAGTGCTATAAAACAAAAAATTTGAAAAAGAAGCCAGAAGCAAGTTATCAATAAGTTATCACCGTTTTAAATCTCCATTGCTATTTTACGAATAATTAAACCAACCTACTTACAACTACTTAATTTTGTTCCCTATACCTTGTTGACGACTGCTGGAATAAACCTCATAACTCACCAAAAAAAATGAACAAAAAATTTTTTATATTTATCTTTTTTCTAGTCAGCTTACTCATAGTAACCTGCACCAAGCAACCTTCTCAATTAGACCCTCAAAAAACACCTTTACCAGAAACAACTCCATTAACAATTTGGTGGACAAAAGGTTTTTATCCTGAAGAAGATGAAGCTATTAAACAAATAGTTGCTAACTGGGAGAAAAAAAGTGGTTATCCAGCTAAACTTCTTTTCTTCAACGATGATGAAAGTTTAAAAATAACTCTTATTAAGGCTGTAAGAGCAGGAAAACCTCCAGATATTGTTTATAATTACGGGTTAGAATTTGCTGTAAGTCCTCGCCTGGCATGGGAAGGCAAATTAGCAGATGTTTCCGATGTGATTGAACCTGTTAAATCTCTTTACAGTCAAACGGCTCTTACATCTGTTTACCTAAACAATAATGTAACTAAAAAACGCAGTTATTATGCAGTGCCAATTCAGCAACAAACTCTACATATTCATTATTGGCAAGATTTGCTCGAAAAAATTAATTTAAAAAAGTCAGATATACCTAATGAATGGGATAAGTTTTGGCAATTTTGGCAAAATGCTCAAAAGACAATTCGTCAAAAAGATAAATCAGAAATTTATGGCATTGGTTTAACTATGTCTGCTGCTTCTGAAGATAACTTTTATGAATTTGAACAAATTTTAGAAGTCTATGATGTTAATTTATTAGATGAAAATGGAAAACTACTAGTAGATAAACCCGAAGTTCGCCAAGGAATAATTACAGTCTTAAATTGGATTACTAATCTTTATAAAGATGGATATATACCCCCAGATTCGGTTCAATGGTCAGCAGTAGATAATAACGTTAATTTTCTGAATCAGAATTTGTTAATGGTAGTTAATCCTACCTTATCAATTCCTGCTTCGCAAAAACAAGATCCAGAAATTTATCAGAATCAAATTAAAACAATTGAATTTCCTTATGAACCGGATGGAGAACCACCAAAATACCTAGTATCTGTTAAACAAATACTTACTTTTAAATCATCCTCTAATTTGGAGCAAGCTAAGAATTTCTTATCCTTTTTTATTCGCCCAGAAAACATAGGCAAATATCTGAAACTTTCAGGAGGAAGATATTTCCCAGTAATGCCACAATTATTATCGGATGAATTTTGGCAAGACAAAACTGAGCCTCATATTTCTGTGGCAGTTAAACAATATGAAGAAGGTGCAACTCGACCGTTTAATTATGTAGTTAATCCTGCTTACTCTCAAGTATTATCAGAAAATGTTTGGGGCAAGGCAATTGAACGGGTAATTGTTGATGGATTATCAACAGAAGATGCTACTGATGAAGCAATTGCTAAAATAAAAGAAATATTTGCTCAATGGTAAACCATTCAATAATTAATAATTAACAATTAATAATTACTTCTTATTTTTAAGAAGAGGATTGATTAAAAATAAATTTTTTTATTCTTGAAAAGAGAGGCTTAATACCTTAATTTTTCGGTAAATAAGAAATAGTCAAGGTTCTATTCTGAGTTAGTAGGAGTATCCTACTTCTGTGGGTGAACAAGATTCTCACATTATTAAAACTTCAACTGATTAATATTATGTTTGGTTGAATACTTATAATACCAAGAAATAAATTTTTTTCTCCTTGAAAGGAGAGGCTTTAAACCTTAATTTTTCGGTAAATAAGAAATAGTCAAGGTTCTATTCTGATTATCTGAATATGATATAATATTAAACTATTTATTTTTAAATAGGAGCTTGATTACGAGGGTAAGGCAAAAGGTAAGAGTTATAGCACTTTCAAAAAATATTCCTACAAAGTATTGGGGTTTTAGGACTCAGGAGTTAAGAGATATGGATTTATATCATTTATTTTGCATGATACTAAAACAGACTCATAATTAACTAAATACAGTTTACTAAGTTTAAAAAATTATTTTTAGATCGATGACATAATTACATTTGTCATCTCATAGCAGGCAGCAAATATATTAACATTTTTGTACTTATTTTACTGTAACTATCTATGCATGAATTTGGTATGAAAAAGCAGAAGCATTAGAGATGATTTGAGTAAAGTACCTTTTGAGCAGCAAATTAGATATAAGTATACAGACCAATATAGCAATTTCCATCCTGGTGAGGTACAAAATTCCTTTGTTTTAGGGAACAGGGAACACTTAACTGGGAACAGGGAATAGGGAATAGGGAATAGAAAAGAAATAAAAATAGGTGTACCTCATTAGCCTGAGAAACGCTATAGCATAGATAAATATGACTGAATCGACCAAAAATTTTGATTGCTTAAAATTTGTCTAGCCTACGAAACTTATCTAAATAAACTTAGATCAAGAGCATAATTATGAGACGTAAATTATTTTAGTGAATTTGCCTATTTATACTCAGTTTAATATTAGTTATTTATAGTGTAAATCAGCCTCAAACTTCTATACAAGAACCTCCCTTAGAAACAGTTTTAACAATTTGTTGGAATCGGGGATACTACCCATAAGAAGATGAAGCTCTACAAAAAGTTGTGACTGACTGGCAACAAAAAAATAGCAATAAAGTTGAACTTTTATTTTTTAGTGAGGATGATATTTTAGAAGCAGCTATTTATGCTTTGGAGGCAGGTAAACCACCTGATATTTTTTTCTCTGAAAGAGCAGAATTTACTTTGATTCCTCAATGCGCATGGCAGGGTAAATTAGTAGATGTTTCAGATCTAATTGAACCTATAAAAAAATTATATAGTGATACTACTCTAAAGTCTGTTTATTTGTACAAAAATGTTGAGTCTAAATCTTCTAATTATGCTGTGCCAATAATGCAGCAGAGTATCCATATTCACTACTGGCTTGATTTAATTCGTCAGGCTGGTTTCGGAGAGGAAATACCGGAAAAATGGGATGATTTTTGGCAGTTTCGGCAAAAGGCACAAAAAGTTTTAGGTCAACAAGGCCAACATAATACTTATGGTTTAGGATTACCCATGTCTATTGATGCTAAGGCCGATGTTAAAACCAATCTCATCATAACATTGAAAGTCGCCCGCTTAAGGGCAAGGCTTTAAACCCAATTTTTCGGTAATTTAAATTGCCGATCGCCCTTGTCAGCTCAATTTTAAATCTTAGTTTACAATACTTCATAACATCAGTTACTATAGTTAAAGAAAGGTTAAGGTTTTCCTCACCTATCTCTAGAGCAGATAATTTTTCACCTTGAAAAGAGTTATAAAAAACTAAAAATCCTGATTAGGAGTTAAAATTTAACTATGACTGATAACTACTCCCCAGATACAGAGCAATATTCAGAAAATTACCCCGAAATAGATAAACCAGAAGAAGCTTGTGGTGTTTTCGGGATTTATGCCCCAGAAGAAGATGTAACTAAACTTACTTATTTTGGCTTATATGCTCTACAGCATCGAGGTCAAGAATCAGCCGGAATAGCTACTTTTCAAGGTGATAAGCTATATATACACAAAGGAATGGGGTTAGTATCTCAGGTCTTTAATGAGTCAATCTTACAACAGTTGCCTGGTAATATAGGGATTGGTCATACTCGTTATTCTACTACTGGTTCTAGTCGTATTATCAATGCTCAACCTACTGTTGTTGATACTCGCTTAGGGCCATTGGCTTTAGCTCATAATGGTAATCTTGTTAATACGACAGAATTAAGAGAAGAACTAATCAAGCGTAGTTGTAATTTTAACAGCACTACAGATTCAGAAATGATTGCATTAGCGATCGCCACAGAAGTTAAAATTGGTAAAAGCTGGCTAGAAGCTGCTATTAGTGCTTTTCATTTATGTCAGGGTGCTTTCAGTTTAACTATTGCTACTCCAGAAGGTTTAATGGGTGTCCGCGACCCTCATGGTGTACGACCTCTTGTGATTGGTACTTTAGAAGATATTAACCCGAAAAGGTATGTCTTGGCCTCGGAAACTTGTGCTTTAGATATTATTGGTGCAGAATATTTGCGGGATGTCGAACCTGGAGAGTTAGTTTGGATTACAGAAGAAGGTATGGCTTCTTTCCACTGGAATCAAAAACCCCAGAGGAAGCTATGTATTTTTGAAATGATTTATTTTGCCCGCCCCGATAGTATTATGGAAGGAAGTAGTTTATATAGCTACAGACTCAAAATTGGACGCCAGTTAGCAAAAGAATCTCTTGTAGACGCAGATATGGTCATAGGTGTTCCTGACTCTGGCATTCCAGCAGCGATCGGTTTTTCCCAAGAATCAGGTATTCCTTATGCGGAAGGATTAATTAAAAATCGTTATGTTGGTCGTACCTTTATTCAACCGACTCAGCACATGAGGGAATCAGGTATTCGGATGAAACTTAACGCTCTCAAAGATGTGTTGGAAGGGAAACGAGTAATTATGGTTGATGATTCTATTGTTCGGGGTAATACGAGTAAGAAAATTGTTAAAGCTTTACGAGATGCTGGTGCAACTGAGGTTCACATGAGAATTTCTTCCCCACCAGTGACTCATCCCTGTTTTTATGGAATTGACACAGATAACCAGAAACAATTAATAGGAGCAACAAAATCAGTGGCAGAAATTGCTGCACAAATAGGTGTTGACTCTCTAGCATATTTGAGTTGGGAAGGGATGTTGAAATCAACGGATGAAGACCCCAAGACGTTTTGTTCTGCTTGTTTTACTGGCGACTATCCTATTCCTTTACCAGAAACACTGAAGCGTTCAAAATTAATGCTGGAGAATCCAGTTCAAGTTTAGATTATATCATGTCTGGTTAATTAATAGACATGGGCGTGAAAATAAAAAAGCTTTTTATTTAACTGCAATTGACAGCAATAGAGTTGTAAAAGTTACCCATTAAATCATTTTTTGTACAAAAGTACGAAAAATATCTTGCAAGAGTGCTTCTTGCATGAGTACCTTCTGGGGCTTCTCCAGCGAAAAATCTATATTTTTTTCACGTCTCTGTCTATTTAACTAATTGTCCTGGAAACATCTTCTTCTCTCAGTCTCCCTTGTTTTCTCTATTTCCTATCCCTAATTATTTATAACTATTTAACCGGACATAAGCTAATACGCATTTTAAATGCGTATTAGCTTATCAGTAGTCAGAAGACGTGATAGGGGAGCCGTCTGATTGGCTAGGCATAAATGTAATTATTACAGAAGAATCTTATACCTCCGCATCAAGTTTTATAGATAACGATCCAATTCCTGTTTACAAGAAAGGTGAGAAAAATCAAGTCACCTTTTCAGGAAAAAGAATAAAGCGATGCAGCGCGGTCTTGGGGGTTTCCCCCATGAGCGACTGCATCAAGACAAAGAGGTTTGTATCATACCCCAACCATTGGATTAATCAATGCTGATGTTAACGGTTCTCTAAGTATTATGAAATATTATGAGAAAAGCAATCCCAAATGTCTTTGACTATGGGATAGAGAAGCCAGTGCGTTGGGCGACTGGCGTGGTGTTGTAGTTCACGAGCGTCAGAGTAACTCCTGCAATGCAGGAGGATATGTCATATCTGACTATATTTTTATGAACTATAACAACTATTACTTTGAAGAATACCCATCCGTAACGTTTGTTTGTCCCAAATATTTTTTGAGATAAGGTGAAAACACCTCATAAATTAATGTCAGCGGTTGCCCATGATGCCAAAATAGATAATGTCGTCCCCAAAATGGTCCTGACTCACTAAAAGCTAACTCTAATTCTCTAGAATGACCATAATAAATTCCTTGGACATCTCGATACAATTCTGTCCGCAAACGAGCCAAACTAGCCCAAATTGGCAAAGACCGATTTTGCAAATACTCATCTACATGACTTGCTTCCCACCAAGATGCAGCATAAGCTAACCTTTGCCCGGAAGATGTTTTTAGCCATACCTGTCGTCTTAGTCTGGGGCCAGGTACAGCATGAATCAAGTTAGGAGCATTATCGAGATTCATCCCAATAGGGGACATATCAATTACATCAACTTCTGTTGGTTCAGTTGTCAATAGCTGCAAGTGACGAGTTGGGGAGCCATCTCCCAGAAGTAATATTTGCCATGGGGGCGAAAGTTGGCAGTGGGGTAAACCTTGGCGAACAACTTCTTCTCCTCCTTGCCATAAGGGAGTTAAGGAATACCATCCTTTGGGCTGTGTTATCAGGTTTTTGGGTGAAATAGCAGTCAATGTTCTTCTTTACAAAACTTAACTTCTTATTTTAATCATAGCGTCCCTAATTAATTCTTTATTCTTTCTACTAGCACTATTTTAAGAAAAGTACATATCATATTTTAGAATATTTGTCAAAGCAATTAAATTCTAGCATTTATTAAGTACCTGGTCTTAACGAAGACAGAAGTCAGAAGTCAGAAGTTGTATTTGTCACGGGGATTCTGAGCAACTCTCTAAAAACATTTCGTCATATAGGTGGGGTTGGGCGACCCAATTATTTTGATAAATAAAGTTAATTTTGAACAGAAGAAGTCAGGTAGGAGAGCTGACCGTTAAGGGAAGTATCAGCGATGTGTTGGCGACTTACTTTCAGAATGTTTTAGGGAAATTTACTTGCTGTAGTTATTTAGCATTAATTTTGGCTACCTACTTCAAAGATTCTATTACTCTCTCAAAGATTAAGTATGATGTGGCGCTACCCATTAAGATTAGGACATTTTTTCTATTCCCTATTCCCTTTGAGCCTAAATTTATTGTCCTAACCAATTAACTTAGTGTTATACAAGATAAATAGAGAAGGTAATCTTAGGCAAGAAACACAATGAATAAAAAACAGGAATCACCCTTGTGGAAATCAATAACTAACAAAGCATCAGAAGTCAGAGAAAATCTCGGCAAAGAAGTATCTAAAGCAAGTAAATCAATCAGCGAGCAAGCCTCAGAAGTAGCTAAAAAGAAAGCGTCAGAAATGGAAGAAGTTATCAGTAATAAAGCATCGGATGTTAGTAAATATTTCCGAGAAACTGCCCAAAAATCTACTTTAAAAAAACAGCAAACTAATTCAGAAGTATGGCAAGAAACAGAAAATAATTTAGAACAAGAAGAAATATATCATATCTTTGTTGGTTATCAGACTGCTAATCAAGGAGGTACTCAGAAAGTTACTATTAAATCAGGTAAAAGCTATAATGTGAGAATTCGCCCCAATAGTATCGAAGGCTCGACTTTACGACTACAAAAATGTGGTTTACAAGGTAATGATACTTTCCTAGTTTTACATACTTTTTATAATCCCGAATTAAACCTAGACCGCCGGATAAATAGTTTAGTAATTCGTGCATCAATTTATGAAAGAAGTAAAACTAGATGTTTAGAAGCTTATAACAGAATTAATTCTGGTTTATATACTTATGATTTACCAGCACTCAATTTATTAGATTTTATTGTAAAATCATCAAATATAGATTCACTGATTGGTTTACGCTACATAATTGCCAGTGAAAATTCTCGGTGGGTTGGCATTAATAAAGGTTTGGAACAAGTTTTAGATTCTGGCAATTTAATGGAAGTTGAAAAGCATAATTTGAAAGGAATTTATCTATATATTAAATCTGGAGAACCTCTACCTAATTTCGATAAATTTAGACAGTTAGATAGTATTATTTTAAATTCAACTATTGCCCGAGAGCTAAAAGATAAATATTTATTAGCAAGTGCAACTTCAATGGCGCTAAGAATAGATATGTTAATCGTAAATTTGATTTATAGTAGCCCAGAAATAGATAATAGTAAGCATCGTAAATATTTATCTGTTTATCAACAACTTAGGGAAGGTGCAACAGTAGATAATGGGATTATACAAAATTTAGACACTGTAATTTTTCAAGATAAAATTCCCAGGATTTGTAAAATTGTATATCAGCTTTTAAGAGATAGATATTTTGAATCAGATTTGAAAGTAAATCAAAATGATTTTCACACAGTTTTTCACAAATTGAAGAAAGCAGAAAAGTTTGTCAAACAGGCGGAAAATTCCGAAAAAATTACAAATAGGTTTGGTAATATTGCTATTCAAAAAGGTATGTTAATTGAGGGAGTAGATGATGCTGTAGTTAGTGGTGGTGTTGGGGTATTAGCAGGAGTCAAAGTATTGAAAGGTGGAGAAGCTTTAATGGGAGCAGTCGGTTTAGTAGCGATCGCCTCGACTTTAGAAATGAGTACACAGGAGAAAATTAAATTAGGAATTACTGAGGAAGGTAATTTTTCTGGAGAGGTTGCTTATAGTGGAATTATGAATGCTATTAATCAAGTTAGTTGGGTTATTGGTGATGGAGGAGAAAGAAAGTTAGAGCAGGAACTTGATATTTTTAAGAGGTTTAAGGGGAATCAAAATAGAAAGCAAATTTTGCAAGAGTTGGAAACTAAGTTGTATAGTTAAAATCCATAATATTTTATTGATTAAATTATCCAATCTGAAAAAGTAATTGCTTTCGACGTCTGCTGAAAGTTTCCATTGAGAAGTTTTGTACTCTACAGAACGAGTATGTTTTTTGAACTTAGGAAGACTTTTTTTACCTTTAATCCTTTTCTGGCAATTATCATAAAATTTTGGATGAACTGAGAAGTATGAATAGCTTCATCTATTGCTTTGTATTGCTCTGGTTTAGCTTTAGCTTTAAATTCATAAATTATCATTTGGCTCGACCTAACATATTTATCTTTATACTTTAAACTATGGCATAAAATCTTCAAATAGATAACATCGAGTTATCTATTTTAATCTTGGGGAGTTTATGTCTCCTCGGCGTTTAACGCGCGGGTTTTTATAACTCCCCAAACCCGACATTGGATAATACTATCAATAATTCAGAATTATTTTTTTATAATATGGGGTTTAGTAACCAAACCCCGACAGTTTAGTTTGATAAATATGATGATTCAACTTACACCCTATAACCGTAATGTTTCGCTTCTATTTTATTTATACTTCGACTATTATATTCTGAGAATACTGAACTAATTGAATTAATATGTCAGAACCGAGAAAGCCACTACATCCTGTTATTTCTTATAACCATATACTATCTGAACTTTCTGTTAATCGTGAAGATCCATGTGAAGTTATTCGGGAATTAATTTCTAATTCTTATGATGCTAAAGCTTCTCAAATTCAAATATACCCACTTTTACAAGAAAAAGGATTTATATTTTTTGATGATGGTACTGGTTTAAGTGAAACAAAAGAAACTAATGGTATTACTCCTTATCGTGCGTTTTTCTCAATTGGAAGAACTACAAAAGTTCCAGGAGACTCTATTGGTTATAAATGTCAAGGTTCTAAACTTTGTTTTGCATCTAAAAAAATTACTATTATTACTAGATGTTCAGGTGAAACTTCGTGGCGATACATATCAATAGATAACCCCCAAAAAAATATTAATGAGGAGTTTGATATTTCTTCCCACTTTGATGAGCAACCTTGGGATGTTTTAACTGAACTTTTCCCCAGACCACAAACTAAAACAAAAAATATACTTAACCAATTAAATCAATATTTTTTCACTAATCATTTTAATCATCAAGGAACAATGATTATTATTGAGGGATTAGACGTTCAAGATTTTTCAGATTTTTATTCCTCAGATGACTATGGAAGAAAACAATGGTCATATTTAAAACATTATATTCGCTTTAATACAAGACATGGCGATATGAGAATACTTAGACCTGATGATACAGGTTTTCCCAAAAGGAGAGAAGTTTCATTTAGAGAAACTATTGGATACAATGATCGATGCAAACTGTTTCTATGGTCTAAAACTAAAAAGGATAAATATACATTAGAAAATATTAAACCAGGATATCCTTATTTACCACAACCAGATGCAACTGAAGCAAAAAAGATTAAAAGTCCTGCTCAAGTATCAAGTCTTGATCATGGTAATTTTTCAGCTCGTTATTGTTCTACTTTTTCATATGAGGAAACAATTTATTGTATAGTTTTAGCAATAGATGGAAAGACAAGAACCCGTAATCAATATCAAGAATTAGGCAGACAAGGCGATAGCAGGTCTGGAATTAAATTATCCTCTCAAAGGGGAACTTTTATTTCATCTGAAGGTGTCAAAATTTGTTCTTACAATAAAATTTTTGAGCATGAATCATTAAAAGAATATTCTATATTTGCAGATACTAAAGTTCAATATAATTATATTTTGATCATCAATGGTAGTTTTGACATGGTAACCAATAGAAATTCTTTAACTGATGACTCTCGGCGAATTTTAAAAAACGATTCATTCCTGAAACATATTAAAAAGTTTTTAGATGAAGCAAAAAGACAAGTTCCTGTTTTTCGTGAATTGATTGAAAGATTAAACAAGGAAAATCAAGAAGCAAAATTAGAGGCGTATACTGAAAGATTAGACAAACTTAAAAAAGATATTAAAAATAGAACAAGATTTAAAGTTAACAACATAGAACAATTAAAAGATAAATGGATTGTACGACCAGAAAGAGGAGAAGAACATTGGGTTGGAGCTTTATATACAATGTTTTCTCATTTGGTTACTGTTGATTTACCTTATGCAGAATTATGGGTACGCCCAAGAACTTTTTGTGGTGTTGGTCTTGATAGCATAGCAGTTCCCTTAGAAGAAAATAGTTTAAAAGATACAGTTCATCAAGGACTAGAATATAAATACACTTTTTCCCCTTCCCCAACTGATGAATATAACCATCCTTTTATTGAGACTAATTTTATAGTTTGTTGGGATATGGATATCCCAGAAGAGGGGGAACAAATTAAGGATGCTTATGACTATTTTGGATATGTATCTTTAACAGAAAAATTAAATGATATTGGTTATGAAATTGTTGATATTCAAAGGCAAACGGGTGAAGACCCTCATCCTCGAAACATTAAAGTAATTAGCTTAAAGAAATTACTAGATAAAACTTTTGATTGTACATGGATTACTCCACCAAAATAAATATTTGACAATCTTATGAAATTGTTGATATTCAAAGGCAAACGGGTGAAGACCCTCATCCTCGAAACATTAAAGTAATTAGTTTAAAGAAATTACTAGATAAGACTTTTGATTGTACATGGATTACTCCACCAAAATAAATATTTGATAATCTGTACAGCTATAGTTTTTTTGTGTAGGGGAGTTGTTAGTATTTGCTAGAGAGTAGACCTGCTTAAGGTTACTCTTCTGGAGTCGTAGGGATTAATATAATTTCTATGCAATTTTTAGCTGGGAAGATTGTGTTATAATTCGGCTATTAAAAATATGTAGGTAAATAAGTCAACCTCAACAAAACACCTCCGAGTATTTTGCCTTGTTGAACATTAAATAAACTATAACGCTATAGTTTTTCCACCAAATATTTTGTAATTATTTTACCAAAAAATAAGGTCTCAAGCCTCTGGCTTCAGGCAGAGGTACTGAATAAATAGTAATCATTTATCAAAATATGATTTAGTAAATTACTATTTTGACCAGAAAATAAGGTCAATATATTTTGTAATTATTTTACCAAAAAATAAGGTCTCAAGCCTCTGGCTTCAGGCA
>NZ_JBNHEP010000153.1:39904-40395 GCF_050015995.1 Dapis brunnea BLCC-M229
TTTATCAAAATATGATTTAGTAAATTACTATTTTGACCAGAAAATAAGGTCAATAAACTCCCATTTAAAGGGGATAAAAAAAGAAAATTCAGTTTTTCAAGCTTCCCTATTCCCATACTTACTTATAACTAATAACTGAAATGACCTTATGTTGTATTTAGCCATCGCTCCACCACCCAAAAAGACTCACAGACAAAAACACCTCTTGCCACTTACCCTACCAAAACACGACATAATCCATAGCGCTATAGTTTTTACTCCCAATATCTCACCTTAATCCTAGAGGTAAAAAAATATAATAGTAATTAGTAGCCCTTGCTGTAGAATTTACCTTTTCAGGGTAATTAAGCTCATAAATAGTAAAAATAGTAATTATTTATCAAAATTTTATTTAGGAAATTACTCCTTTGACCTTATTTTGTATTTAGCGATCGCCCCACCACCCAAAAAGACTCACAGACAAAAACACCTCTTGCCACTTACCCTACCAA
>NZ_JBNHEP010000153.1:40495-44305 GCF_050015995.1 Dapis brunnea BLCC-M229
GCGATCGCCCCACCACCCAAAAAGACTCACAGACAAAAACACCTCTTGCCACTTAACCCTACCAAAACACGACATAAACTATAGCCCTATAGTTTTTACTCTCCATATCTCACCTTAATCCAGGGAGCAAAAAACAGAAAATCGAAGGCTAATATTTCAACCTCCGATTATTTTCTCATGCGGATGGCGAGACTCGAACTCGCAAGGCAAAGCCACACGCCCCTCAAACGTGCGCGTATACCAATTCCGCCACATCCGCTCTAGTTAGGATCTATCAACCAAACTTCAAGAAAATTATGGAATTTTGGCTAACAATATACAATAATAACATAAAATTCTGGAATGTCTACAATAAATTTTCTCAAATCTTTTTGATATAGCAATTGTCAGGGCGGTTAGTACATTCTCGCTCCTTTCAAATTTAGTCATGGTAAGAATGTACGGATTGATGGCCATTTACCCTGCCGTACGGGGGAATAGCCATTCGCCCCTAATCACTTGTGACCAAAAAATAAGGTCAATAGCCTCCCCTTTCCAGGGGATAAAAAAAAATATTCGATTCAGTATTTCAAGGCTCTGGCTTTAGTCAGAGGTACTGATAACTGATAACTGATAACTGATAAGTGATAACTGAAATGCGGTTCTCTAAAATCCTAATAGCCAATCGAGGCGAAATAGCCCTACGCATTCTCCGCACCTGCGAAGAAATGGGCTTGTCCACCATCGCCGTCCACTCAACCATAGACCGCCATGCCCTCCATGTACAACTGGCGGACGAAGCAGTTTGCATTGGTGAACCTACCAGCAGCAAAAGCTACCTCAATATTCCCAACATTATCTCCGCTGCCTTAACTCGTGATGCGTCTGCCATCCATCCAGGTTATGGCTTTCTGGCTGAAAATGCCCGATTTGCAGAAATCTGTGCTGACCATGACATTGCTTTTATTGGCCCATCACCAGAGGGAATGCGGGCAATGGGGGACAAATCCACAGCTAAAGAAACCATGCAAAAAGCCGGAGTTCCTACAGTTCCAGGAAGTGACGGTATTTTAACAAATGAAAAAGAAGCAGCAGCGATCGCCGAAAAAATCGGCTTTCCCCTAATGATTAAAGCCACCGCTGGAGGTGGGGGACGAGGAATGAGACTGGTTCGCCAAGCTGAGGAACTAACCAAACTATTTCAAGCTGCCCAAGGAGAAGCAGAAGCAGCCTTCGGCAACCCAGGAGTTTATATAGAAAGATTCATTGAACGCCCCCGTCACATAGAATTTCAAATTTTGGCAGATAGTTACGGAAATGTGATTCACCTTGGAGAAAGAGACTGTTCAATTCAGCGTCGCCATCAAAAGCTACTCGAAGAGGCTCCAAGTGCAGCATTAAACCCTAAACTTCGACAAAAAATGGGCGAAGCTGCAGTAAAGGCAGCTAAGTCTATTAATTATATTGGTGCTGGTACAGTGGAATTTCTCCTAGACCAGTCTGGTCAATTCTACTTTATGGAGATGAATACCAGGATTCAAGTAGAACATCCAGTCACAGAAGTAATTACAGGACTTGATTTAATTGCGGAACAAATTAGAATTGCTCAAGGGGAGAAATTACAACTAACCCAAAAACAGGTCAACTTTAATGGTCATGCCATAGAATGTCGGATTAACGCCGAAGACCCAGACCACAATTTTCGTCCCCATCCAGGTCGTATTAGTGGATATCTACCACCAGGAGGTCCGGGAGTTAGGATGGATTCTCATGTTTATACAGATTATGAGATTCCACCCTATTATGATTCTTTGATTGGTAAATTAATAGTCTGGGGACACGACCGTCCTACTGCTATTCAGAGGATGAAACGCGCTCTCAGGGAGTGTGCGGTGACAGGAGTTCCTACTACCATAGGTTTTCATCAAAGAATTCTAGAGACTCCAGAATTTATTGGTGGGGAAGTCTATACCAACTTTGTTGAAAATATGATGAAGCAAGAAGCAAAATAATCCCAACTTGGCATACTCCCGACGGTGCGCGATTCTGACACCGCGGGATTCCCAAACAGTGTTAGGTATCGCTGCGCAATTCAAGTCAGCGACAGCCGAAAACACAACGCAGGATTTCTGCTGCCTCTTATCTCAAATCCGGTTGAATACTTATTATATAGTTGGGGGTGGGGAGTAGGGGAGTAGGGTAGATTGAATATTGAAGTAATTATAAAATTATCAACTATGCACCAGTCTCAAAGGCTCTTCCATCTTTCGAGTCTTACAGTTGCTCCATAGAGTGCCTACCCAGAAGCAACATTTACCGATTAGTTGATGGGTGTTTCAATAAATATGTTAGTCGCGGGCGAGCAGTCCGAGACAAAAAACGGATGTGGAGGCAAGTTTAAGACTACCGTCAAGGTAGCAGCAGTCTGTGAAACGTCAACCTACCGAGAAGCTTCGGCTCAGTAGGAATCTCTGCGCCTAAGAGCCGGGGAGGATGTCAAAGATGAAAATTAGAAAATTATTGGAAAAACCTCAACATTATAGGTATTCCCATACAACATTTCCTTGAGGGAGAGCGCAGGTTATAAAAGCCAAAGTTTCGATAATCAGGATCTCCTTCAATAAGACATTAAAGTTGTCGCTAAATAGATAGAAAAAAATAGGTCAAATTCAGACACAGGAATAATTTCAAGCGTTTTGTTTCCGGAATAACTAAAATCCTTACATGACAATAGTTTGCCAGTTTTTTTAGTTATAAAGCGACAAGTCTATTATTGGACTTTGGACAAAAAAAATAGTTAGCGTAATACTTACACTAACTAATGAAATTGATGTTTAAAGACCGAATCAAATCTAGAATTATCTTCGTTTCTGACATTATTTATCCCATTTGAAAATCATAGGATGGGTCTGGTTCAATTTCTCCACCGAAACAGATATCTAAATAACTTTCTTGAAGGGAATGAACAACTCTCTCCAACTCATCAATAAGATTCCTTCGAGTCATTTTTTTAACCGCATCAATATGAGCTTCGCTTCCAGCTTTTCCTAAATATTTATATTTAGTTTTTTTCTGACTGTCAGTAGCCATAGGAAAAATAGGCTGCCCAGATTGTAATTTATAATAATAGTACAGTTTCTGATTTCTATTGACTTGATAACGAATGAGATGAACTTCAGGAGGAGCTACCTCTCCTTCTTGTTTAATCTGCTTGATTTTTTGCTGCAATTTACGAATTAAACTCTTGATTTGTTTCCTTCTAAGGGTGGCTGATTGAGTAGTTTTATAGGATTTTTGTGTAGACATTAGAGTGAATGTAAAAGCAAAAATGTTAGTGTATTTATTACACTAACATATTCATCTATTAGTTAAGACTAATGAAAAATCAAGAAAACACTCAGTTGGTCAAGGAATTCTTATGCTGGAGGAAAAACCTATATAATGGACTTACTGCCAGAAAAGAAACCCTGATCGAATTACTAGATGCTCTCTCATCAAACAAAATTGCCCCCAAAGGTAGTAGAATTGTCTGAAAATCCTTTATTTCGACGAGATTATAACAGTTTATATCATGGAATTCAAGAGTTTTTACCTCACCAAAACGATGATAATTACTCACAGCAAATTAATTATTTATTAGAGGCAACTTCTCAAACAATACAAAAGCCAGTTTCCCGACATTTTGATTTATTTGGAATTGATACAACTCCAAACCCCACGTCAATTTTCAGCCACCTTGGCCGACAAAACTTTTATCCATTATCCCAATCCGATTAAAGGAAACAAACCCATTAATATTGGCCATTCCTATTCAGTAGTCTGCGCTTTACC
>NZ_JBNHEP010000154.1:0-13938 GCF_050015995.1 Dapis brunnea BLCC-M229
AATTTCATTGATTAGTGTAAATATTACGCTAACTTTTTTTTGTCCAAACTCCAAGATTTGATATAACAGCGCTAAAGCGCAACAACGATCAAAATATGAGATTATATCATTTTTCTAACAGTCACTATTACTGTTAGAACATTCTCAAATTCTCTTGTTTTAGTCACAGTAATAATTTAACTTTTACCTTTGAACTTTTAATTTTTTAGTTTTCCTATACCTATCCTTGACACTTCTTATATTTCTGTTGTAACATAAAAGTAGCACAAAGCTAAAGCTTGACATCTATATTTAATGCTTGAGAAAAAATAAACCATATCAAAATTAAATTGCTTAGTTAAATAAATAACAATTAACTGATATTTTTTGTGGAAAAATAATAAATAATAGTATGAACAATTCTCGCCTAGTAAAAGTTAGTAAGTATTTGAGTTTCGTGTTGAGACACTACCCGGATAAAATAGGTATTAAACTCGATCCTCATGGTTGGGTTGCTATAGAAGAACTATTGAAAGCAGCTAAAAATCATAGCTTTCCTATCCTTCAAACAGAACTTTATAAAGTTGTAGAAAATAGTGATAAAAAACGATTTTCTATAGATCCTAGTGGTACTATTATTCGTGCTAACTACGGACACAGTGTAAAAGTAGATTTGCAATTAGAACCACAAATACCTCCAGGTATACTTTATCATGGTACAGTAATTCATGTAATTGACTCAATTAAAAAAACTGGTTTACAGAAAATGTCAAGAAATCATGTTCATTTATCAAATGATATTACTATAGCTAGAAATGTCGCAAAAAGAAGAAATGGAAAATCTATAGTATTAGTGGTAGATGCGATGGCAATGTCTGAAGATGGTTATAACTTTTACCTTTCTCACAATAATGTTTGGTTAGTTGATGAAGTTCCAACTAAGTATTTACAAATTCCGTCTACTTGAAGGTGAAATAAAAAAGAAGGCTATTCTAGTTTAAGTAGGATTAAAAATTAGCTATAGCAATCCTACAATTGGTCGTAACAAGTTTGATAGTAGTTAATTTGAGCTGAAAACCTTTCGAGACTCAGAGTGGTTATCAGCAGTTGGATGAACGAAAACGATTAACTGCAGCCAAAATTTCCGAGTTGCTGTTGGTGTTAGAGCATCCGGAATTACCATTGCATAATAACCCGGCGGAGTTAGCTGCTAGAACTATGGTGAGGAGACGCCATATCAGTTATGGAACTCAGACGGCTGAGGGGACGGAATCTTGGGATACGTTTATGTCCCTTGTTGCTACTACTCGTAAGCTGGGATTGAGTTTTTTTGAATATATACGCGATATAGCTGCCGCTAGGCTCCGCCAACGCATTTCCCAGATAGGTAATATTCCCTCTCTGGCAACTATTATTTACGTTCGCGGAGCGTGGCGTCAGCCGTATCGCTCCCTATTTTATCAATCCATTTGATTGGCCTTGGAAGTTATCATCATTGCCTACCCCATCATATTGAGTGGATACGTTTTAATGACCTGCAATACTAAAGAAAGATTAGACCCCGCAGTTTTACGCAAAGGTAGAGTAGATTTAATGTATGAATTTACTTACCGCTTTGTCTAGGGGTTGGTTTGGGCGATAAAATATTAATTTATATCCTAATTTATAGAAGAAAATCAGTTACAATTCGGAAGTTTTGTTATTGAATTTTCAGTTATCAAACTAAAGCTACTGGTCTGTAAATTTTCATTTTGAGTATTATACCAATTACCATGCATTAATACTATACTTAGGTGACACTTCAATTATTAAGTAATTAACACAGGTTAAATAATCTTTTTGATAATTAGGGCTAACCAATAATTAATACCAATTTGAAAAAAGAATGTTATGAATAATAAGGGCAATAAAAAGACTTGACAGGAGATGTTTCTTGGACAAATTCGATAATTTATGAAGTCATAAATAGCATTAAAGCTATTCATTCTGACTCCTGACTCCTGACTTCTAAAAAATTTCCTAGCTACTTTTAGCAAACATTTATCAAATTAGTATAATAGAGTTGTTGGGAAATAAAAACTGAAACTGCTCAAAAGCTTACTATAGCAATCCCATTTTATTTGTGTATAAAAATCTTACCGCTTTTAGGGTACACTCAACTGGGAATACTTAACTGGTGGGAATTTTAGTTTTTTTATCTACTTTTTGATTTTTGACAACCTATTTAGGATTGCTATATATAGCCTTTTAGTTATTTAAGCTCCAAAAACACTATACCCTTAAACAGATAAGGGTTTTAGAACTTTTTGAGCTTAATTCCCAACAAGTCTAATAATTAAGGTTTAAACTCTCTCCTTGTTTAACTACCTACAACTTCATAGTACATTGGAGATAGTAAGGTAAAGTTGAATATTAATCTTTTTTCCCTATTCCCTAAATGCTTAAAGCTTTTTAGCTCATTAACTCCAAAAATGTTGTTATCTTCACAGACCAGGAATAAATTTATCTCACTGAAAATTTACTGAAAATCAAATAAATATTAAGAAAATTCAGAACTGTAGCTTGAATTAAGTTAAAATAATTATAAGAATTAGTATGCAGGAAAAAACGTAGTCGTGAATACCGTTTATAATCCATTAATACTTTATTTAAAAACTAATTATACTTTAGATATTTTTTCCGAACTACCTAACACCTAAGACCTACCACCTTTTATGATTATTTTCCTGATTCTTATTTTTTGAAGCAGCATAACTAAATTCTTCATCCGAAATATCTCTAGTACTAGAATTTATCCAACATAAAGGTTTTACTATTGGCATTTATAGATAAGTTAGTGTTAGAAATGTGATAGTCGAGGGAATTGCAATTATTTTTGAACCCCCCTTAATTTATTTGCCACGACGAGATTATGCACCACCTAATAGCACAAATACTAAATCAGACTAGGGAGGAAATCCTAAAAATGAAACAAAGACCAATAAACACAACCACCTACGAGAATTCAACTCCTCCCCTAGGTCATCAATATCCAGAAAAACATGGGACTTACAATCAACTTTGCCAATTCATCAAACATATACCTGCTGCTATGGCAATGTTAGACCAGGAAATGTTCTATTTAGCGGCTTCTGGTATGTGGTTACAATATTGGCAACTAGAGTCTAGTGAAATTATTGGGAATCTGCATTACCAGGTATTCCCTAATCTCCCAGCATCTTGGCAGGGACAAGCTGAAAAATGTCTACTAGGAACCATTAGCCAATTTGAATTAGAACATACAATTACTGCTCCTAATGGCTCAATACTATTGGTAAAATGGAAAGTCAAACCTTGGCATACAGATAAAGGTATTATTGGTGGTCTAATTATTTCCACAGAAGAAATAACTCGAGAGAAGCAAATTCAACAACAATTAGAATTAACTAAGTTAGCAACTGACAATGCTGCTGATGCTATTTTCTGGATAACTGTTAATGGACAACTATACTATGTAAATAAACAGACTTGTAATTTGCTGGGATATTCTGAATCTGAATTACTTCAGCTAACAATTTATGATATTGACCTAGAATTATCTAGAGAAGTTTTGCCAACCTATTGGCAACAAGTTAAAAATCAAAATTATCTGAGGTTTGAGTCTAATTATTGTACTAAAGCAGGTCGTATTTTTCCTGTAGAAGTCAATGCAAATTATTTAGAATTTCATGGTAATGAATATCAATGTGCCATTGTGCGTGACATTTCTGCGCAAAAGAAAATTAATCTAGATTTACGAGAAGCGAAGGAACAATTCCAAGCTGTTCTAAATGCGGTACCAGGATTAGTTTCATGGATCAGTGCAGATTTACGATATCTAGGAGTTAATAAACATTTAGCTAATGCCTATAATTTACCTATTGAAACTTTTATTAATAAAGAAGTAGGATTTTTACAGACTAGCCCAGAATTTAACGATTTTGTTTATGACTTTTTTGCTAAGGCAGATTCGAGCAATGTTAGAGAAGTAAAAGCAAATATTAGAGGAAATATTAGGACTTATTTAATAGTCGCTCAAAAATATTATCGGGATAAAGCATCATTACCAGCGGCAGTTTTTGTTGGTTTAGACATCACAGAACGTTTAGCAATGGAAGCTTCACTACGCCATAATCAGAAAAAATTTCGCCAACAAGCCGATCAATTAGAGCAAACTTTACAGAAACTAAACTCGGCTACTACTCAATTAATTCAAAAGCATAAAACTTCTATCTTGGGGCAAGTTGTGGCAGGTGTTACCCATGAAGTTAATAACCCTGTTAATTTTATTTCTGGTAATATTGGTTTAGCCATAAATTATGTTCAAGATTTGTTGTACTTGATAGATATTTATCAGCAACATTATCCTCATTCTACACCAGAAATTGAGTCAGAAATTGAAGAGATAGAACTAGATTTTATTAAAGAAGATTTGCCAAAATTATTAGGCTCAATGATGATAGGGGCAGAACGAATTAGAGATGTAGTTAGATCCCTACGACAGTTTTCTGGATTAGAAGTAGAATCTATAAAAACAGTAGATATTCATAAAGGATTAGACAGTACACTTTTAATTTTGCAAAATCAGTTTCAAGGAAAAGAGAATTGCCCTGATATTAATGTGGTTAAAAAGTATGGGAGCTTGCCTCATGTCGAATGTTATCCTGGAGAGTTGAATCAAGTGTTTATGCACATTTTTACTAATGCTATTGATGCACTGGAGGAAAAACACCGAAATTTAAGTACAAAAAAAATCAACTCTCAACCATTTGAACCAGAAATTTCAATTACTACAGAAGTTAAAGATGATTATATCGCGATTGCTATTGCTGATAATGGAATAGGCATGGTTGAAGAAGTATATAGCCAGATATTTGAACCTTTATTTACTACGAAAACCTCAGAAAATAGTATGGGTTTAGGTTTGTCAATTTCCCAAGAATTAATTGTTGATAAACATCAGGGTAAGTTGTCTTGTAAGTCTATGATTGGCGAATTTACAGTGTTTGTAATTGAAATTCCCATTAAGCTTTCTCATTTTGGTCGGCAATGAAAAAAATGTATTTGTCAGGATTTTAGTAGAATCAGAATTGATCGCTATCTACTAGGCTTAAATAGTTAGATAGAAACATTATTGGGAATAATTTAAGATAAATTGTTGACTATAGCTAAGACAAAATTAACTGTTAAAAATCCTACTCCTAGGAGTAGAAGAAAAAACAATGTTACAGTAAAAATAGACTTAATTTGTTTCATAGGATAAACATGATTTTTTCGGAGATGATAGGTTCAAAAATTAATAATTAATAATTAATAATTAACAATTACCTCTCCTTGAAAACGGATAGGATTGACTAATCATGAAAATTTTTTATTCTCAAGGGGAGATTGGATATGGCGCACTTCGGAGCGGCTCTGCTTTCTTCGGGAGACCTCGCCATCCCATCCTAGGTCATCCTCCGCATTCATGTCGGCGACAGCCGAAACGACCGCTTGTTTCTCCTTGCTCATGAGAGGCTTTAAACCTTAATTATTCAGTAATTTTCAACCATAATTCGAGAAAATTGTAGGTTATAGGTTTTAGGTTAATGGTTCAATCCGGGAAATGTCAATGGTATAATATTACTCGTATCAATAAAGAATTGTAGATAGTGCCGATACTTATAGAATGAAACAGAAAATGCTTGTGAGCAAATGTGACTAAATATGGAACGGAATCGAGATTCATTGCCAAGGAGAGCTGTGAAGCAAACTTTTGATAAAAAGCATTGGCTCAATTTGGCGGAGTATGCTTGTATAATTGGTTCAGCATTGGGTGCTTTTGGAGTAGTAGCTTCGGGACAAGCATTTTACGCAGTAGCACCTATGACATTGGCCTTATCTCTGAATGTGGCTAATAGATACCGATTTGAACAGCAGATGCTATTATCTCAAAAGTCAGAGATAGGAGAAATTCAAAGCTCAGTAGAAAAGCTAGAAAAAAATGCTGTAAAGGTAATAGTTAAACTTCGTCAACAGCTTTCTACAGAAATTGAATCAGTTCGTGAAAAATTCTCTACTGAATCAATACAAGTTCTGGACTCAGAGATACAACAGCAACTAACTGCACTAGAACACTCAGCTTCTTCTGTGCAAAAAAGTTTAGCATCTGTAGATAAAAAAGCTCTGACTACAGATGATTGGGAAATAGTAAATGGCCGTCTTTTGGTAATTGAGGAAGCGATCGCTAATCTGCAAAGGGATATGGAAGTATTGGCCAAGGAACCTCAAGCAGATATATCCCAGCTTCAGGCCAAAATTGACGATTTGGAAATACAAAATACACAGGTGGTAAAACCTCACTTGAAACGTCTGATTACACTTGTGAGACAATTACAACATACAAATTATTCTAGCCAATCATCTCATCAGTCTATAATTTCAAAACAACCCATTAGAGAACATACTGCAGAGTCAGTAAAGCAATCTGAAGGTAGGTTTTAAGTAATAATTAATAATTAATAATTAATTATTACCTCTTCTTATAAAGAAGAGGATTGAGCTAAAGGAAATTTTTTTGTCTCCATGAATGGAGAGGCTTTATACCTGAATTTTTCGGTAAACTATACCATAAAATTAGGTCAATATTCTCCTTTTCAAAGGCGATAAAAAAAAGAAAATTTCAGTATTTCAAGCTTTCCTATTCCAGGAGGTATTGATAACTGATAACTGATAACTGATAACTGAAATGACTGAAGCATTTACCCTAATATTTGATGTTGATGGCACTTTAGCAAATACAGAACGAGATGGCCATAGAGTAGCTTTTAATCAAGCTTTTGCTGAAGCTGGGTTAGACTGGGAATGGTCAGTTTCCTTGTATGGAGAATTACTGCATATCGCTGGTGGGAAAGAACGGATTAATTTTTATATTAGTCAGTATCAACCAAAATTTTCATCATCAATTCCACTGCCAGAATTAATTTCTAATCTACACGCAAGTAAAACAAATTATTACCAAAAATTATTAGGAACAGGTGCTATACCATTACGCTCAGGAGTGAAAAGATTATTAACAGAAGCACGAACTAATAAAATGCGGTTAGCGATCGCTACTACTAGCGCTTTACCAAATGTGACTGCATTATTAGAGCATACCTTGGGAAAAGAAAGTATTTCTTGGTTTGAAATAATTGCAGCAGGAGATATAGTTCCGGCAAAAAAACCTGCTCCAGATATTTATTATTATGTGTTAGAAAAAATGAATATTCAACCACAGAATTGTATAGTATTTGAAGATTCACATCATGGTTTACAAGCAGCCTTACAAGTAGGATTAAAAACAATTGTGACTGTTAATGATTATACTCGTAATCAAGATTTTACTGGGGCTACTCTAGTATTAAATCATTTAGGAGAACTAGAAAAACCATTTACTACTCTAAGTGGGGATACTAAAGGTAGAACTTATTGCGATCTAAAATTAATACAGTCTATCCAAGATTAAATAAAGAGAGTGGGGTCAAAAGTTAAAAGTCAAAAGTTAAAAGTTAAAAGTAAGATTTGTGATTACTGAAAATTTTAGCTAGAGCGTTGAGAAGTCTGACGCCAAACCACAGATTATAGCGTGATTTTACCGATGGTTTAAAGTAGACAATAATTGTATGGGTTGACAACTCAAGCTCGTCGTTCTTGTGCTTCAATTCTCTAGTTGAAAATGTAGTAGAAGTTAAACCAATGCTTGCTTCATTCATTAAAAAGCTGAGTTCTGACCATTAATAGTAAATTATACCAGTTTGATAAATGTTTTATACAAATAGTTTTGTTCCTGCTTATAAGTATTGATATCATGTCCGTTGGTATGGTTTGTGTAAAAGCTGGGGAAATATTTACCATATTTAAGGTTTTTCCTTCTCTTAAAGCTTCTTCTTTCTTCCTTCTTCCTTCTTCTTTACCTTCGCCATACAATACCGATACTACCGGACATGATATGATTCAGCAATACCACAAGACTTCTTTCTATTCAGAAATTATTTCTCCTAATTAGAGAGTATTTATTAACAAAATATGAACCTTGAACATCACCATTTTGTTCTTCTTTCTTTATTCCTTTTTCCTGATTCCTTATTCTTTTTTTCAATTTTGTTTATGGCTCTGTTCTCTATCCCCGATTCAGCTATTTCCAACAACTATTGCTTGAGAAAATTGTCTGATTGAATTGGTATTATACCAAGCGCGATTAATGTTTGTTACAAATGTTAGGGACGTTGCATGCAACGGGAGTAGGTCAGACCTAAGTTGTAAGAGCAAACTAGGAATAAATATTGAATAAAAAAAGGGAAAATGATAGAGATAGCTTTCTCAAATGAATTGGATAAGCTCTTTATTAAGTATCTCAGATCGAGATGCACCTTTTTGTAACATTCTTTTTTCATGCCTGGTATTATTCACAACTCCAGAGGCAAAAACTCAGCTATTTTAGAGATAAAATTTGATTTATGTTCTAGTTACGCTACAATGTTGAAATAGAAAATAAAATGATGAGGATATCAAGATAACCCGCGTATGAACGCTAATACGACAGTTACAGAAAAAACATTACTAATTGGTAAGGGATTACCCCCTTTTGAATCTATCAAACCAGAAGATGTAGTACCTGCAATGACAGAACTACTGACAGAATTAGAACAAGAATTAATCAACTTAGAAGCAACAGTTAAAGCAACTTGGAATGACCTAGTAGAACCTCTACAAAAATTAGAAGACCGTTTAACTTGGAGTTGGGGAATAGTAGGACATTTAATGGGAGTTAAAAATAGTCCTGAACTACGAAAAGCTTATAATGAAGTACAACCCAAAGTAGTAGAATTTTCTAATAAACTAAATCAAAGTCAACCTCTTTATCAAGCTTTTAAAAATTTAAGCAATAGCGATCGCTGGGAAAACTTAGATTCAGGACAAAAGCGCATAGTTGAAGCTGCCATCAGAAATGCAGAACTTTCAGGAGTAGCTTTAGAAGGAGAAAAACGAGAACGCTTCAACAGCATTCAACTTGAACTAGCAGAACTTTCTACCAAATTTTCTAATAATGTTCTTGATGCCACCAAAGCTTTTAGCCTCACATTAACTAAAAAAGAAGAAGTAGACGGTTTACCTCCGAGTTTATTAAGTTTAGCAGCTCAAGCCGCCAGAGACAATGGAGCCGAAAATGCTACACCAGAAAACGGACCTTGGCGCATCACCCTCGACTATCCTAGTTTTGTACCCTTTATGCAGCACAGCAAACAACGGGAGTTGCGAGAACAACTTTATAAAGCCTTTATTAGTCGTGCTGACAGTGGAGACTTAAACAACTATCCTTTAATTGAAAGAATTTTAGAGCTACGTCAACAAAAAACAGAAATTCTTGGCTTTAATAGTTATGCAGAACTAAGTCTCGCTAGTAAAATGGCACCCGGTGTGGAAGCAGTAGAAAAATTATTGGAAGAACTACGCAGTGTTAGTTATGATGCTGCGGTCAAAGACTTAGAAGACCTTAAAGCTTATGCTGCTAGAAAAAATGCTCCAGAAGCAAATGACTTCAAACATTGGGATACCAGTTTTTGGTCAGAAAGACTACGGGAAGAAAAATTTTCCTTCACTGCAGAAGAGTTGCGACCATATTTCCCCCTGCCACAAGTTCTAGATGGGTTATTTAGTTTAGTAAAGCGGATATTTGGCATTAATATTACTGCTGCAGATGGGGAAGCACCAGTATGGCATGAAGATGTACGTTATTTCCAAGTTAGTGATGAAACAAACACACCCATTGCTTACTTTTACCTTGACGCTTATAGTCGCCCGGCTGAAAAACGAGGTGGAGCTTGGATGGATGAGTGTATTACTCGTGCTAAAATTGTAGAGAATGGTAAAAGTAATTTGCGTTTACCTGTAGCTTATTTGCAATGTAATCAAACACCTCCTGTAGATGATAAACCTAGTTTGATGACTTTTAGGGAGGTAGAAACTCTTTTCCATGAATTTGGGCATGGTTTACAACATATGCTGACAACAGTTGACTATGCAGGTGCAGCAGGTATTAATAATATAGAGTGGGATGCGGTGGAGTTGCCTAGTCAGTTTATGGAAAATTGGTGTTATGACCGTTCTACTTTATTCGGAATGGCGAAACATTATGAAACGGGGGAGACTTTGCCAGAACATTATTATCAGAAACTTTTGGCTGCCAGAAATTATATGAGCGGTAGTGCGATGTTGCGTCAGTTGCACTTTGCTCTAGTTGATATTGAACTTCATGACCGTTATCAACCAGGTGGGGAGGAAACAGTGGTGGATGTGCGTAAGCGTGTTGCTCAAACTACTACTGTTTTACAACCATTGCCAGAAGATTCATTTTTATGTGCGTTTGGGCATATTTTTGCTGGTGGTTATGCTGCTGGTTATTATAGTTATAAGTGGGCGGAAGTATTGAGCGCTGATGCTTTTGCAGCTTTTGAAGAAGTTGGTCTGGAAAATGAACAGGCGATCGCTACTTGTGGTAAGCAGTTTAGAGATACGGTTTTAGCATTGGGTGGTAGTTTGCATCCGATGGAAGTATTTAAAACTTTCAGAGGTCGTGAACCTAATACTGAACCTTTGTTAAGACATAGTGGTTTGGTTGCTGCAGCTTAAATTAAGTTAAAAGGTATAGGGAGTGTGGGGAGTGTGGGAAGTGTGGGAAGTTTGGGGAGGGTGGGGAGATAGAGAAAGTTAGGAGGAATAATTGTCCCTTGATTTGGCATTGCATAATTGTGGGATGATTTTGTTAGAAAGGATCGAGCATAATCCCCGTGTCCCCGTGTCTCTGTGTCCCCGTGTCAGCCTTAATCATCCCAGTATTCAGCAACACCCTTGATTTTTTTGTGCTTTTCTGCCTTTCATATTAACTTTTTGGTCACTCAAGCTGAAAAATTTGCACTTTTTTTCACTTCCAAAAGGCTAAAACCTTTATCTGCAAATACTTTGAAATTTAATTAGCAAGCCCTATGTAGGGATGTTGCATCGAACGTCCCTACGGAATAGGAAAATAGCGATCGCTCATTTATTCTCATTTTCATTTCCACTTTTAGTATTCAATCTCTTAAGACGTAAACTTACCCAGATCATTTGTTTTAGAGGTAATGGTACTTCTGGATGTAACCCCTCTGATATTTCTTCAAAAGTGTTGATTGATCCTGGATAGAGGAAAACTAGCCATCCTTCTTTGGCAAGACAAGTAAATAAAGCTGACTCCTCAAGCAAGTACGTTGTTGCCAGGTGCTTTTGCTTAAGCTCCTGCACTTGCTCTACTTCTACCTGTGTTACTCGGTTAAGATACGTTTGAGCAAAGGAATTTACCATACTTTGAAAAGATTCATTTTTTCGATAAAGACCCTGAAGTTCCTCATAATAAATATTAAAGTCCGATCGCTTTGCAATCTCTGAAAGCATCTTGAACTCAAATTGACAGCCTTCAGAATATTCCTGAAACAAAAGATAGTTTTCATTAACAAACTTCTCTCCGATACGAATTGCTTTTAACCAAGCTTCATCCTCTTTTATCCCTTCTCTCACCTGAATTGTTAGTCTATGTACACTATCACCAACCAACACTAGACAATTCTTAAAATTATCGCTAATCCATTTGATGCAAGCTTCTATTCGCTTAGTATAAAAATTTTTGCTTCCTAAACTAATTGGGAATACACATTTATCATACTTAGACAGTGAGCCACGCATACTATGAGGAAATATTTTTGCCAAACTTACTTTATATGCAAAACTTGCTTGATATTCATAGTCTTGACTGAAATTGGCAGTACCTTTTGTTAGTTTTTCGTGTATCTTGATGTTTATTTCTTTGTTGATTTTAGATTGGAGCAACTTCAAACGTTCTAGCGAAAGCTGACTCCAGTCAAAATTTTCAATAATCTTTTCTTGGTCTATATGACTACTCATATTGTTGGATATTTTTGAGGACAAGAGGATTTTGATATATTTAGTCATAAACCAAGTAAATCAAAATCCTCTATAAAAAAGATATCAACCAGAATTAAACATTAGTTTCAAATAAAGAAAGTCGCAGTCGCTCACTTGCATTTTCCATTTCAGCTAATGACTCAATACTAATAACCATACTACGCTCAATTCCCAAAATTTCTGCTGCTTTAGCCACTGCTGCTTTTTCTTTTTCCTGGTAAACTCCATCAGCACTACTCATTTTTATCGCTTGATACAACATAGTTCGGCGAAAGTTTAGAGGAAAATCGTACTTGATACCATTCAATAGCTCTTCTATCTTGGCATTTTTCCAATCAAATTTGCGGAGCGTTTCAATGTATTCTTGAGAATCTACCATTAATAGTTCTTGTTCGTCAACATACCATTGAAATTCTTTTTCTGCTAATTCGCCATCCGCACCAGCGATCGCCATTAATGCACCACCGTATTTCACCGCCACATCAAAATCAACTGGTGCAGTAATGTTATACCTCTGTTGGGCATACTTTGTTGGCTGGAGACTTTTACCACTACTCATATTTCACTCCTGTAATTCTTTGCTTTAATCATTTTAACTTCCTATATACTTATTCATTTTGTCAACCGTCTAATAAAACTTTAGAAAATATTTACAATTCAATAGTTGATATTGAACTATCAATATTTATTTAGCGATCGCTCATTTATTCTCATTTTTCATTTCCACTTTTAGCATTCCGCTTATTGAGGCGTAGACTCACCCAGATCATTTTCTTGAGAGGTAATGGTACTTCTGGATGTAATCCCTCTGATATTTCTTCAAAGGTTTTGATTGACCCTGGATAAACGAAAACCTGCCATCCTTCTTCAGCAAGGCAGGTAAATAAAGCTGACTCCTCAAGTAAGTAGGTTGTCGCCAGATGCTTTTGCTTAAGCTCCTCAACTTGCTCTGCTTCTACTTGTTCCCCTCGGTTGAGATATGTCTGAGCAAAGGAATTTACCATACTTTGAAAAGATTGTTTTTTTTGATAAAGGCTCTGAAGTTCCTCATAATAAATATTAAAGTGCGATTGCTTCTCAATTTCTGAAGCCATCCTGAACTCAAATCGACAACTTTCAGAATATTGCTCGAACAGCAAACCATTTTCATTAACAAACTCCTCTCCAGTGCGAATTGCCTCTAACCAAGCTTCATTCCCTTTTATTCCTTAAAATATTAGCAGCCTCATCTAAATCTTTGCCAAAACAAATAATTCCATCCTCGTGACCTGCCATTACTAATATTTTTTCTACTCCTAAATTCTCTTCATCAAACAAACGAAACATTTCTTTTGCTATTTGTAGAGTACCATAAGGAACATCTGGATTAGAAGTAGGAACTTTAAACATAAGTTCTTGCCAAAGCTAATAATTTCGAGTTATACTTTGTTGACAATAAAATCTTATCTAAAACTGTATTTGCAGACAAATACTCAAAGGAAGTAATAAATTGATTGAAACTAATAAATTCAAAGCCATAGAATTATTTGCTGGAATAGGTGGTTTTCGTTTGGGAATGAAAGCTGCAAATATTGACACTATTTGGGCTAATGATATTAACAAACTTTCTTCTCAAGTTTATCAAAGTAATTTTGGTAGTGACTCAATAGTATTAGACGATATTAATAAAATTAATTTATCATAAATTCCAGAACACGATATTTTAACAGCAGGATTTCCCTGTCAACCATTTAGTCAAGCAGGCAAAAAAATGGGAATTAGAGATAGAGTCAGGGGAACACTTTTTGAACGAATTGTGGAAATAATCCAGGCTAAAAAGCCGAAATATTTTTTATTAGAAAATGTCAAAAGAATTATAACTATGGAAAAAGGGCATCATTTCCGAATTATTTTAAATGCTCTTGCTTCCTTATGCTTTATATGGTAATTCAGTTGTGCCTGATTGTGTAGAATGGATATGTCGAA
>NZ_JBNHEP010000155.1:0-48191 GCF_050015995.1 Dapis brunnea BLCC-M229
CTACGGAACCAGAATTACTACTCCCTACTTCCTATTCCCAGTTAAGTGTTCCCTGTTCCCTAAAACCAAGGAATTTTGTATCTCACCAGTATGGGAATTGCTATAATATACCCTAAATATTGACAAAAATTTCCTTTAATATACCCCATTGGCGATTATTTTAAATACTTGTAATATTTAACTTTATCTATATCTAGCAACTATTCAGCTATATCGGAATCATATCTGAGTTTTTTGATAAATTAAGCAAGGTTTTTTTGAGAATAGTTATATTAACTGAAGAGCCACTTATTTATGCTAAAAATTATCTCAAATATATCAATAATAATTTATTATTTCAAGACAATACGAGCCTAATTATAATAACTGCGAATAACCCAGTTCCTACCCAGGAGGCAAGCTAAAAGCTAACTACTGTTAGCTCCGCATTCCGCAGGAAATACTTACCTTATCTATAATAATTCTGATGTTTTTTCGGAAAATATTTATTGATTAGTACATATCTGTGGTAATTTAAAATTAATCAAGACTTACGCACTAGAACCCAGAAACCCGGTTTTTTTTGAAGATGTCTATTGTTCAAACCAATTATTTTTCCTAGCAACCGAGTTTCTTTGCGTAAGTCCTATTAATATTAGGTACTATGGGGGGATTTAGAAATTATGGCTCTACAACTGCGTGTTTATGTCCCACCCCATCCATTGGTAAAGCATTGGTTGGGTGTAGCTCGTGATGTTAATACACCCTCAGCACTGTTTCGCTCTGCAATTACAGAATTAGGTAGATGGTTAACTTATGAAGCGATTCGAGATTGGTTGCCTGTGGTAGAAACAACAGTACAGACTCCTTTAGGTGAATGTTCTGCCACTTTTGTCAATCCTCAAGCTCCCATAGTAGTAATACCTATCCTCCGAGCTGGTCTGGGATTATTAGAAGGCGCTCAAACTGTTTTACCCTTGGCATCTATCTATCATTTGGGTATGATCAGGAATGAAGAAACTCTTGAAGCTAGTTGTTATTTGAATAAGTTACCCCCCCAATTTGACCCTAATGTTCGGGTTTTGATTTGCGACCCAATGTTAGCTACTGGTGGCACAATTATGCAGGCAATGGCTGAATTAACTCAGCGTGGAGTTGACCCCACTGCTGTAAGAATCATTTCTGTAGTAGCTGCTAAACCTGCTCTACAAAAACTAGGTACTGCTTATCCGAGCTTGGCTATTTATACAGCAACTATTGATGAGATTGTAAATGATGTTGGTTATATTGTACCAGGCCTTGGTGATGCGGGCGACCGAATTTTTGGTACTTAGGACTTGGTAAAAATAACGTGAAAAATTTTTGTCTCGAAGCTAGATTTCATATCATGTCCGTTAGTATGGTTTGTGTAAACTCTTGGGAAATATCTACCTAAGTTTAAGTAAGTTTTTTTCTCCTTTGAAGCCTTAATCCCTCTCTCCTAGATAATTAAAGCCTTCTTCGTCAACCTTAGTGTATAATTTTGAAATTTTATTAGTAATATGTTATGTTTTAGTAAAAAAAAATACTATAATAACTATAAAGACTTACGCATACAAACCCACTAAACCTTGTTTTCTTGTAGATTTCTATTCTTAAAACTAAAGATTTCTCCTATAAACTGGATTTTTGTGGGTAAGTCCTCAAGTAAATAGAATCTAAATAATTAGCTGTTTGCTAAATATGAGTAATAAAAATGGTTTTGCAAGTGGTTTGATGGCAGGTGTAGCAGTTGGTGGCCTGGTAGGTGGATTATTCGGAATTTTAATCGGAGCAAGGATATCTGATGATACTGATGTAGCAGAAAATTTATTGGATAGCCAAGATTCTGAAAAAGAAAAATCCACCCAAGAAACAGAAGCTATAGAAGAGACTCGCCAAAGTTTGGAGGGTAAAATAGCACAGTTGAATCAAGCAATTGATGAAGTTCGCCAGCAAATAGGCGCTGTAAATGGATCTTTGGAAAAGACAGATCGCTAGCTCTGTGAGTGAAGAATGAGTATATTGTGTAGATTTTAGAGATAGCTCTGGGTCGCTAAATAGGACAAAGCTATGCTAAACTCTAATTATATAACTTATTGGTTGTTTGTAGTTTCAGAATAATAATATTTATGAATGCTTCCATAGGACTATTAGCCCAGACATTATCAACTTTTGTGAGCTTCTATTTGGTTTTGATGTTCATTAGGATTTTGTTAAGTTGGTTCCCTAATGTTAATTGGTATGACCCACCATTTTCCGTATTGAGTCAGTTGACAGATCCTTATCTCAATATATTTCGTTCTATTATTCCACCCCTGGGAGGTATTGACTTTTCTCCCATAATTGCTATCTTTGCTCTCCAGTTTGTAGCTCAAATTTTAACTGGATTATTAGGTAGTCTGGCTGTTTATTAAAATCCATTACATTAAAAAACTTTGGGGCAGATTGAGAAATAGGTATTTATTCCTATAACTATATCTGCCTTTAAATATTAAAATCCCTCAAACTCTTCAATAGTTTGCTCCCACCGAACTTTACTAGGAAAGCCAGATGATTTAAACTGCTTAAGTTTTAAGGGAGTAGGTAGATTTGCTGGTATAGAAACTCTAATTTCAAAATCAGTCGTAGTAAGTGCTGGAACTTCTGGAATTGAACCAAGTCTGGTACGATTTTGCATGACGTTATTGTTATTAGCATCATAAATACGTCCATACACATCAGCATCATACACATTTTTACCAGAAGCATTTTGGGCTTTTCCACTGATGATAAAGCAGTTAGCTCCCATACTAGAACCACTGCTGATAATTCCTGTTGATAGACTGGGGGGACAATCTTTGTAGTCTATATTATATAGTTTAATTGGAATTAATGCCCAAGCAGGGCTACTCCACAACCAAGTTACTATGGCAATTAAGCCGCAGATAATAATATTAGTTGACATCCTTCCTCGCCTAAAGGAACGGGGATTCCTTCCGGCGAGCCGAAGATCCTCGGTGGGTTGACGTTTCACAGGCTGCTGCTCACTATACGCAAGTCTTAGGCTTGCCTCCACGTCCATTTTTTTTCTCGGACTGCCCGTCTGCGACCAATAACAAAAATATAACATATCTATATCTATAAAAAAAAACAACTAAAAAGTCGCCCGCTTATAGGCGAGGATTTAAACCCAATTTTTCGGTAAGAATCACGATCGCATATAAGTGACATCCTCAGATTGAATAGTAATTAGAACAAACCACCCCATCGCTTTTTTGAGGGTTCTTACTTGGTTAACAACAAAACCGTCAGGTATTGGACGATGTAGGTTGATTTGGACAATTCCCAGTTTTGGGAGTTTGACTTGCCATCCTGTAATTAGATTGACTGTGAATTGAGGAAACAACATGGACTTTATTTGTCCGTACTTTTTGAACAGGGGAAATCCATAACCTCTTTTTTAGAAAAAGTCCCAAGCATCATGCAATCTTCGGATAGTTGTCTGCAATACCTGAGAAGGAAGCGCAGCTAGTCGTACGAAACTCTTTCTTAGCCTTGGAGAGGTTGTTTTGCTGTTCCTGATATCCAGGGAATGGATAATCAGCACTTATGATATATTCACACTCCAAACTACACCTATCTATTGGACATTTTCACCGAAGCAATCTAATCCTTGAGTTCTCCAAGAGCATAATTATAAACATAATAACAAGTTTCGAGCCATTCATTCAATAACTCGACCTGTTGGGTGGTTGGGATAAATTCGATAAGTGTAGTTGAGGGTGAGCATAGCTAGAATGATACCATAAAAGGGAATTACAGTAAATGCTGATTTGACCAAGAAATAAGGTCCATAGCCTCCTCTTTCAAGGGGAAAAAAGTCGTCGTTTAGGCTATCCCCGACATGAAAAGCAGAGCTTTCAGTAGTAGGTTTTTTTACCGAATAATTAAGGTTTAAAGCTTCTCCTTTAAAGGAGAAATAAGCAGTCGAGGGATGGCGAGGAAACCTCGCTAGCCTCCAATCGACCAAGAGAGCGGTCGGAAAGCGGAGCATGAAGTAGGATGGGATGGGTAGGAGACCTCGACATATCCAATCTCCCCTTGATCAGAAAAAATTTTCACGCTCCGCGTCAATCCAATCCGTTTTAGGGAGAGGTAATTATCCATTAATGAACCACAATTTTAGTCTATACAAGCCACTACGCTTATTGCAACTACAAGTTTTGCACTTTTGAGCAGAGCTAATAATTAATTATTAATTAACTATATGACAGAATCTAATAAGACTCCTCAACCCCAACCCAACCAAAATTTCCCACCTACAAGCTTCGTGGTAGGTATTGGCGCATTAGCAGGTGGACTTCAAGCCATCGAAGCCTTTTTTAGTAGTTTGCTACCTGAGCCTGGTGCGACCTTTATCGTGGTGCAGCACCTATCGCCAGACTATCGCAGTTTAATGGTAGAGCTGCTACAGCGACGCACTACACTGCCAGTTTACCCGATCGAGAACGGCATGGCCATTGTCCAGAATAGCATATATGTGCTGCCCCCAGGGTTCGTGGTCAGGTTACAGGGACAACAATTGTGGTTAGAAGAGCGTCAGGAGAAACAAATTGATTATCCTATTGACTATTTCTTTTTGAGTCTAGCTCAGGAACGAGGCGATCGCTGTATCAGTATTTTGCTATCTGGTACGGGGCACGACGGTACTGAGGGCCTCAAAGCTATTAGCAGGGCGGGGGGTGTAGCCCTCGTACAGTCCCAGGATACAACCCAATTCGGGGCTATCCCCAGTAGCTCCCTCAGTTCAGGGCTGGTGGATGAAATCCTCTCTCCAGAAGAATTAGCTCAGGCAGTGTGTGATATAATTAGTTACACCCGTACCCAGGAATCTCTGACTAGAAATTCTACAACGCTACTGCTTCCTGAGCAACTGACCGAAATTCTAGATATTTTGCAAAAGCAGGAAAATATTGACTTTTCCTTGTACAAACCAGGGACTCTGAACCGTCGTATCATCCATCGGTTACTGCTCTCTAAAGTCAATACAATTTCTGAATACATCACTTACCTGAATGAGAATGTAGAAGAAGTTAAAAATCTGCGACAAGATTTGCTGATTGGAGCTACCCGTTTCTTCCGCGATCCTGAGATGTGGTATTTGCTGCAAACAGAAGTGCTACCCTCCCTACTGGAAACCTTGGAGCCAGGCAACCCCCTCCGGCTTTGGGTGACCGGATGTTCCACTGGGGAAGAAGCCTATTCTCTAGCCATTGTTGTTGATGAGGTAATGCAGAATATGGAGGAAAAACATCCGGTAAAGCTGTTTGCTACTGATATCGACCAGGAGGCTTTGGCTATTGCTTCTCAAGGGATTTATAGTGACAATATTGTTCAAGATATAGGAACAGAACGGCTGGAATCTTACTTTGTTGCTGAAGGTTCAACTTATCGGATCAAAAAGTCTATTCGTTCCCAGGTCGTTTTTGCCTCCCATGATTTGACGAAAAATCCAGGCTTTTCTCAGATGCACCTTGTTAGTTGCCGTAATTTACTAATTTATATGCAATCTGTTTTGCAGGAACAGGTGCTAATGCTGCTGCACTTCTCCCTAGCAAGAAGCGGGGTTTTAATCCTTGGACCTGCGGAAAATTTGGGAATCATACCCCACGCATTTGATTCCATTAACCAGCAGTGGAAAATCTTCCGTAAACGCGAGGATGTTCAACTACCGGTCAGTCGGATCGTCAAATCTGCTACTATTCAGCCTGTGACCATGTACAAACCAGTAAAATCAGGGCGACCTATTTACGAAACCTGGCTGAAATCTGTTTTTAAGCTGCGCTTTGGCGAGCAACCAGTCACTTGTGTGGTAGTCAATCAAAATCATCAGATTATGCATATATTGATTAACACTGCTAGGTTCCTGGAACTTCCCCTGGGAGAAATCAGTACAAATATATTAGATATTGTGCCACCAAACATCAAGATACCCTTGAGTACGGCTTTGCATCGTGTGAAGCGGGATCGGCAGTCGGTAGTCTACAACGACATCCAGGTATCGGAGTTGGAGTCTCAGCAAAGGATTAATCTTTGGGTAGGGAAAGTGGAGGAGGATGATACCAGCTCGGAAATTCAGATAATTGTGCTGTTGGAACTGGTGACCCCCACTGAGTCTATGGCAGCCTCGACAGATTTAGATTTTGATCCTAATTCAGCTATGTCTATGCAAATTCGAGAGCTGGAATTTGAACTGCAGCAGACTCGCGAAAATCTGCAAACCACCATTGAAGAGCTAGAAACTGCTAACGAAGAACAACAGGCGACTAATGAAGAACTGGTGGCTTCCAATGAAGAACTACAAAGCACCAACGAAG
The DNA here is from genome assembly GCF_050015995.1 of Dapis brunnea BLCC-M229. Classification (NCBI taxonomy): domain Bacteria; kingdom Bacillati; phylum Cyanobacteriota; class Cyanophyceae; order Oscillatoriales; family Microcoleaceae; genus Dapis; species Dapis brunnea. Next base: position 6,357 of record NZ_JBNHEP010000155.1, read on the forward strand.
AACTGCAATCAGTTAATGAAGAACTCTACACCGTTAATGCTGAAAATCAGGAACGCATTGAAGAGCTGACCGAACTCAGCGCCGATATTGATAATCTACTGCAGAGTACCGATATTGGTGTTGTGTTTCTAGACGCGGATTTTAATATCCGTAAATATACGCCTGCTGCTGCCAAAGTATTTAACTTTCGTGTGGGGGATATCGGCAGACCCCTGACCGAACTGGTGAATTACCTGGATATCAATAATTTAATATCTCTAGTTCAGCAAGTCGCCAAAACTCAAAATTCTCAAGAAATAGAAGCTACCAATCTCAACACAGAAGATAGCTTACTACTAAGGATTTTGCCTTATTTGCGGGAAGATGGCACAAGCAATGGTGTCGTACTCACCTTGGTTATCGTTAATGACCTGAAGAATCTTCAAAACGATCTGCAACGTCAAGCATTTTTTGATACATTAACCGAGTTAGCTAATAGAGCCTTTTTCTTGGAAACTCTCAAATTGTCGATCGCTCGTATCAGTCGCGATACTTCTTATCAATTTGCTCTGCTATACCTAGATATAGATGCCTTTAAAGAAGTAAACGATACCCTAGGCCATGCTGCTGGCGACCAACTGCTGGTGGAAGTCGCGCGACGCCTCAATAATACTGTTCGCCCAGGGGATATTATATCTCGCTTAGGGGGAGATGAGTTTGCCATTTTGCTAGCAAAAACTGCTAGTTCAAAAGTAGTAATGGAGGTGGCATCTCGCATTCAATCAGCGATCGCTGCACCCCTAACTATTGGCAATTCCCAATTATCCATCACCGTCAGTATTGGTATTGCCTTTTATTCTCCAGACCATCAGTGGCAGAGTGACACAGTTATCTTAGAAAATGCCGACATAGCAATGTACGAGGCTAAACACCAAGGACCGGGAAATATAGCGCTCTTTCATCCTTCCATGCGGTCTAAACGGGAAAGCCAAGCAGAACTGAAGGCAAGCTTATACCAGGCGTTAGAGCAGGAAGAGTTTGTCCTGTATTATCAACCGTTGATAGATTTTTCGAGTCAGTCGTTGAAGGGGTTTGAAGCCTTGATACGTTGGCAGCATCCTCAGCGAGGATTACTTGCTCCCATAGAATTTTTACCCGTTGTTGCAACTTCCCATCTTATGCCAGCATTAGAAAGTTGGATTTTTAAGGAAGCTTGCCATCAGATGAGTCAATGGAATCAGGAATTTGATTTCAACAAAGCATTTCGGATGAATATCAATATTTCCCCTGATTTTCTCCTGCACCCGAACTTCATCAATAACGTAAATTTAGCCATTAGTGAATCAGGTGTCAACCCCGAGCAAATTTGCCTTGAATTGACAGAAAGCTCCTTTATCGGCCATAGCAGTGATGTTGAGACCTTACTATTAAGTATCAAGAGACTAGGGATAAGTATTGCTCTTGATGATTTTGGCACTGGGTATTCATCCCTGTCCTACCTACATCGTCTTCCCATAGATAAGATTAAAATTGACCAGTCTTTTGTGCAGTCTTTCGATTCAAGTTCGTCCCTAGTGGGTATCACTAGGGGAATTATCAGTTTAGCACGCCAGCTCGAACTTAATGTAACTGCTGAGGGGGTCGAAACCTTAGAACAATTCAGACAAGTGAAAGAATTCGGTTGTGACAATGGTCAAGGGTACTTTTTTTCTCACCCCGTTCCGGCGACAGAAGCGAAGCAATTAATAGAAAATCCAGAGTTTTGGGAAAATTTATTTTAGCAGAAAGAGAGCCCCCCCAATGATATAATGCAGATTCATTAGCTATGTCGGTCTAGTAAAAATTTTGCACTATTGTTGTTGGGTTTCCGTTCCTCAACCCAACCTACTGGCGCGTCAAGCTTAATTTGTTGGGTAAGTTTCAGCAACCCGGAAGACCTCTCCCCCGACCCCTCTCCTGCAAGGAGAGGGGGGAAATATTCTCCCCCTTCCCTTTTAGGGAAGGGGGTTGGGGGGTTAGGTTTTTTTACCCACATTTTCAAGCTAGACGCGCTACTACGCTGACTAATTTTTTATTTACTCAAACCTAAATGTTCACACAAAGAATCACGCATAACATCCACAGGTACAGACTGTTGTAACCATAATTCTAAAGCAGTAGCCCCTTGTTGAACCAACATTTCTAAACCATCAATAGCGATCGCTCCCCTCACCTGAGCTTGCCGAATAAATTTAGTTGGGTTAGGAATATAAATTAAATCATAGACTATTGCTCCAGGAGACAAGTTGTCAAAAATAGCTTCATCCACTGGAGACTCCTGAATATTGGGGTACATTCCTATAGGAGTCGTATTCACTAACAAATCTGCCTGTGCAATTAAGCTTGACAATTCATCCCACTTATGTATTTTCAGATTTACTGGCAGAGGAGAATTAACCCAACTTTGCTGAAAAGCAGTTAATTTATCTTCCGAACGACCAACAACATGAATCTCTGCAAAACTTAACTGAGCGCAACCCGCCACAACTGCACGAGAAGCACCACCATTACCCAAAATTACCGCAACTTTTTGATGCCAATTCCAATTATAGGTTTGTAGTGGAGCAAGAAATCCTGCTACATCTGTATTCGTCCCTACCCATCCTTTATTTGTTCGATAAACAGTATTAACAGCTCCCACTACCTGAGCAATATCCGACACTTCTGATAAAAGTGGTATTATTGCTTGTTTATGAGGAATAGTAATATTAAAACCATGAACGCCAATAGCAGAAAATCCAGCAATAGCTGTGTTTAAATCTTCCGGTTTAATTGGAAAAGGTAGGTAAACATAATCAATTAAACTTTGTTGATCTTGTTGATTATTTATTGCTTGAATTGCAGCATTGTGCATAAGCGGAGACAGAGAATGTTCAACAGGATAACCAATGACTCCTAATAATTTTGTTTTACCTGTAATCATAATAAAATAGGGAGTAGGGAGTAGGGACTAGCGGAGTAGTGGAGTAGGGGAGATTGAATGGGGAAATATTTTTCCAACTATTCCCTGTTCCCTATTCCCTATTCCCTGCTATAAGAAAAAATACGCCTGAGTCATCCCAGACGTATTCACAATAGAATTCTCAACAGTCGTGCTATCGTCAGACAAATACAAAGATTCTTTGACAACTGATAACTGATAACTGATAACTGAAGAAAGAATTGCTATAGAGCATTAGCACCACCTACAACCTCAAGCAGTTCTTGAGTAATAGCAGCTTGCCGAGCTTTATTATAAGAAAGAGTTAATGTACCAGCTAATTCACTAGCATTATCACTAGCATTACTCATTGCAGTCATCCGACATGCTAACTCACTAGCAGATGACTCTTGCCATGCTCTCAATAACTGGTTAGTCAAAAATAATGGCAAGAGAGCCTCTAAAATTTGAGTTGGCTCTTGCTCAAAAATCATGTCGCGGGGTAAACTTTTAGTAGGTACAGAGACAGTTTCTCGTGATACTTCAAACTCACCACCTTTAGTAGTTAAACGGAAGATTTCATCATCCTGAACTTCTAAACCTTGAGGATCGAGAGGTAAGAGAGTTTGAACTACAGGTTTAGAGCTAATTAGTGAGATAAACTTAGTATAAATTAACTCTACTCTATCTATTGATCCTGAGAGAAAAGCAGCAAGCATCTCATCAGAAACCCCTGAAGCGTTCTCAGCGGTTGGGATTTTTTCAGGGTTATCATAAGTATTTAAAATTGGAGCTTCTCTACGTTGGAAATATTGAATTGCTTTACGCCCTACCAATATATATTTATAATCAATTCCTTGTTGTGTGAGTTCACGCGCCCTAGTTTCTGCCCGTTTAATAATACTGCTATTATAACTACCACACAGACCACGATTTCCAGAAATTACTAATAACCCGACTGTTTTGACTTCTCTTTGTTGGAGTAGAGGTAAATCTACACTTTCAAACTGTAAACGTTCGGCAAGTCCATATAAAACTCGGGCAAGGCGGTCGGCGAAAGGACGAGTAGCAATTACTTGCTCTTGGGCACGACGCACTTTAGCTGCTGCCACTAGACGCATTGCTTCTGTAATCTTTTTCGTGTTTTTGATCGACTTGATACGATCGCGAATAGCTTTTAAATTAGGCATTGTTTTTAAATAAGGAAGAAGGAAGGAAGAAGGAAGGAGGAAGGAAGAAGGAAAAACCTTGACTTTTTCTTCTAGGTCAACTAGATTCAACTTTCTTTATTCCGTAAATCCATCTTAATTTAAGACCTAAGCAGAAACCGGGTTATCAACAAAATTTCCTGAGAGTGAAAAACAATAATTAGGGAAATAAACCCGGTTTCATGTTTGGGTGCGTAAGTCCTATTATTAATAAATAATCAGTGGCTAATTGTCTGTTTACTATTAACAACTAACCACTAACTATCTATGCTTCGGAGCAACTAATTTACTAAGCTGACACCAAAAATGTCTGCTTATATTCAGTGATACCCTCTTTTAAGAGAGTTTGTGCTTCATCGGTAAGTACCTTTTCAGTTTTGATGATTTCACCGAATTTAGGCTTACTGTTGTTCAAGTAATCTAGTAAACCAGAAATAAATCTAGTCACCTTTTCAAGGGGAATATCATCCAAGTAACCATTAATACCAGAATAAATCACTGCTACCTGGTTATCAAGTGGGCGAGGTGAGTTTTGATCTTGTTTCAAAATCTCCCGCAAGCGCTGACCTCGTGCGAGTTGGTTTTGGGTAGCTTTATCCAGGTCAGAAGCAAACTGAGAAAATGCTTCTAATTCAGCAAACTGAGCTAGTTCTAGCTTAATTTTACCAGCAACTTTTTTAATTGCTTTAGTTTGAGCCGCAGAACCCACCCTGGATACAGAAATACCAGCATTCACCGCCGGACGGAAACCTGAGTTAAATAGGTCACTAGATAAGAAAATTTGACCGTCAGTAATAGAAATTACATTAGTGGGGATGTAAGCTGAAACGTCACCTGCTTGAGTTTCAATAATTGGTAGGGCAGTCATACTACCTGCACCGAGTTTGTCACTGAGTTTAGCAGCTCTTTCTAGGAGACGGGAGTGGAGATAAAATACGTCTCCTGGATATGCTTCACGACCTGGTGGACGACGTAGTAGTAAGGATACCTGACGATAAGCTTGAGCTTGCTTCGAGAGGTCATCATAGATTACCAAAGTTGCTTTGCCTTTGTACATAAAGTATTCGGCAATAGAAGCACCAGTATAAGGAGCTAAGTATTGTAGAGTTGCAGGGTCACTAGCATTAGCAGCTACTACAACCGTATAATCCAGTGCACCTTTTTCTTCTAGAGTACCTACTACCTGAGCTACTGTGGAAGCTTTTTGACCAATAGCTACATATACACAAACAACATCTTCACCTTTTTGGTTAATGATAGTATCAATGGCGATCGCTGTTTTACCTGTTTGTCTATCACCGATAATCAGTTCTCGCTGACCTCTACCAATAGGAATCATGGAGTCAATCGCCGTAATACCTGTTTGCATTGGTTCATGAACAGAACGGCGATCGATAATTCCTGGAGCTGGTGATTCCAACAGGCGACTGTCAGTAGTTTGAATATCTCCTTTACCGTCAATTGCGCGACCGAGGCCATCAACCACTCGGCCAATCAACCCATCTCCTACTGGCACCTGGGCAATTCTACCTGTAGCGGTTACAGCAGAGCCTTCTTGAATTTCCCTGCCTTCACCCATTAATACTGCACCTACGTTATCCTCTTCTAGGTTTTGGGCAATACCTACAGTACCATCTGCGAACTCTACCAGTTCTCCAGCCATTACTTTGTCTAGCCCATAAATACGGGCAATACCATCACCTACTTGAAGAACAGTACCAACATTAGATACTTTTACATCTTGCTCATACTGTTCTATCTGGTCGCGAATAATTTGGCTAATTTCGTCAGGTCTGATTGATACCATTTTCTTTTTCTGTTGTCAAGTTGTTTTACAAAAATTGAGCGAGTATTATTAGGACATTCTCGCTCCTCTCAAAAATACTCACAGCAAGAATCTAATTTCTGAATTGAGAATTCTGAATTCTTAATTCTGCTATACTGCTTTAAGGCTAATACCAATTCGACGCAGTTGTCCTTGTAGACTAGAGTCAATTATCTGAGAACCTATTTTGATAATGACACCACCCAATAAATTTGGGTCTATTTTAGTTTCGATTTCTACTTCCCTTGCACCAGTCATTGATTTGACTCGTTCGCAGACTGTATTTTTTTGGTCTTCGTTTAATTCTACTGTCGAGGTCACTTCTGCTAAAACAGTTTGATTCAGTTCCCGCAATAATGCTAGGTATTGTTTCCCAATCTGTTCTAAAAAAATAATCCGACCTCTATCAATTAGCAGCATTAAAAAATTACGCATAAAGGGATCTACCTGCTCTCCCACCATGCGTTGTACCACTGCTTTTTTATCATCTGGCTTAATAACTGGATTTCCCATAAATTGCTTCAATTCTGGGGATTCATCCATAATATTAATCAGGCCACGCACATCTTCAGCAAATCTCTCAGTCAACTCTTTTGATTTAGCCAAGGACATTAGAGCTGCTGCGTAGGGTTCTACAATTTCACCAGCAATTACACTCATAATTGACCTCCTAATAGCCCCATGCTACGATCTATTAATTGTTGCTGGGCATTCTCATCTAAAGTTTCTTTGAGCCGAGTTTCTACTTGTGCCAATGCTTTAGATGCCACAATTGAGCGCAGTTGAGCAATTGCCCTATCCCTTTCAGAATCCATTTCTTGGTTAGCAGTAGCTTTCATCCGTTCCACATCTTGTTCGGCCTGCAGTGCAATTCTTTCCTTGACTTCCTGCGCCCTTGTTTCAGCAGTAGCCAGAATTTTTTCTGCTTCTGCTTGAGCTTGGGTCAAATTTTGTTGTTGCTCTGCTAATGCTGCTGCTGCTTCTTGTTGACGCTGTTCTGCTTCTTTGATGGCCTGTTCAATAGTAGCGCGTCTTTCCTTGAGAATTTTCCCGATAAACCCTGGCGCAAAATACAGCAAAACTGCAATTAGAATTCCTAAATTAATCAAGTTTGTGTCTAAAAGATCCAGGTTTAGACCAAAACCTTCTTCTGCACTAGCTTCTGTGGCTAGCAATAAAACATTTAGCATGATATTTTGTGATAGTTAGCCGATACGATTTTGCTAACATTTGTTAACAATGCACAATAGAAGTATCTACTGAGGGGGTATATCCCAATGTTTGTGAAAAATTCTCACAAACCCTTTCATTATTTGCTGCCTCCATCGGCATCTTCAAAAAAGAAGATTATTGGCTATCTGACCAATTCTGGTCCTAATAGTTTTTCTAGAATTTGGCGACTGAGAGAGTCTACCTGTTCTTCTAACTGTTGTAAAGCTGTTTGCTTTTGCTGTTCTATTTCTTGAGCTGCTTGTTCTCTTTTCGCTTGTGCTTCTTGTTGAGCTTCAGCAACTTTTGTGGCTGCTATTTTCTGAGCTTCTGCTTGAGCTGTAGCAATAACTGCCTGAGATTTTTTACGGGTTTCTGCTAACTCTTGCTCGTATTGTTCGGCTAATTGTTTAGCCTTTGCCAAACGTTCTTCTGCTTTTAGTTGATTGTCGCGAATATAATCTGCACGAGAATCTATAGCTTTACCCAGAGGCTTATAAAAAATTTTGTCCAAGACAAAAGCCAGAAGTAGAAATTGAATTGCCATTAAGGGTAGAGTTGCGTTTATGTCAAACAAACCACCCTTTTCTGCTACTTCTTCAACAGCTAGTAAAATTGTCCAATTTATCATTTTCTCTAATCTTTGGTGGTTCCCATAGCTTTTGATTTTAGATTTTCGAGATCCAAAATCTAAAATCCGTTCTACTAAACTTACCCAAACTTACTCAAAACATCGGAATTGAGATTTGGAGCTAGTTTCCTGCTTAACGCAAGAATCACTGACCGCAGTCTGTAACCTTTTTATCTCGACAGGCTTAAAATCGGTGGGAACTCCACCTACTGATACACATAGTTTTCCTTTGTTCACAGATGACTAAGTTCGGGACGGATTGATTCTATCTGTCCTTCAGTTTCCCATAGTCTTGACTACTCTCCGGACTAAAGTCACGGGGATTCTAAGTTGATACTACGCAACAGCGATTTATCCGTGTTGCTCCGTCTTTTCTTAGCTGACCAAAGATACACTCTCTGGGGACAAGTCAAAGTGCCCCTACACAGTCGGCTTAAGTCTAAACTTAGCTTTCTGCTTACTTTTGTTCGGATTAAAATCCGACTCCTCGCCTTTCATCCATCGCTTAAAAGACGATGGCTTTCATGCTACCGTGTTATTTAGGTAATTGTTTTTGTTAACACTCCTAGCAGTTCTGCAGCTTAAAATACCGCTAACAAGTTAGACATCAAGCTAGTATATCACAATAAATATCTAGTTATGTCTAACTTTGTCTAATTATTTTAATACTGCCGATTAACCCTAATTTCTATAGATCGGGGTTTTTATGCAAAGGGGTTAGCAAATAATAACACCAGTGATACCACTAGACCGTAAATTGTTAAAGCTTCCATAAATGCCAAGCTCAACAGTAATGTGCCTCGAATTTTTCCTTCTGCTTCTGGCTGACGGGCAATACCTTCTACAGCTTGACCTGCTGCATTTCCTTGACCAATTCCAGGACCAATAGCACCTAAACCTACAGCTAAAGCAGCAGCAACAACGGAAGCAGCAGCAATCAATGGATCCATAATAATTCTCTTTCCTTTGTTTAACTTAAAGTACAAACTTGACGATTAGAAATATATTGATTACACTGTAGTGCAATCAACTACACAATGGTCACTCTTTTAGATGAATTTATGTGATGATTGAAGTGGAGTATGAAACTGAACCAGTTCAAATTTCTTGCTTTTATCTCACATCACTGATCAACTCTGAATTTTACTTTTGACATCTCCAGGGGTTCTGACACCCTGGATTCTTCTTTTTGTAGGGACTTTTTACTCTACCATCTTCAATCTATATGAATCTGGTAACTTTTTATCCCACTAACAGCTTAGAATACCAGATTTTGAGTTTTTTTTTAGCAAGTTTTTTTTCTACTGCCTACTTATTCTCTTAATCGTGATGTTCACCGTGTTCTTCTAATGCTTCTCCGATGTAGTTAGCAGCTAGGGTAGCAAAAATTAGTGCCTGAATAGCACTTAAGAATAGACCCAAAACCATTAGTGGTAGAGGGATAAACAGAGGTACTAGCAGAACTAACACTCCTACTACCAATTCATCCGCGAGAATATTACCAAATAAACGGAAACTTAGGGATAGAGGTTTGGTAAAATCTTCTATGATCTTAAATGGGACCATAAAAGGTACTGGCTGGGCATAACCGGCAAAATATCCTAATCCTTTTTTACTGATACCTGCATAAAAATATGCTATGGAAGTCAGTAGTGCCAATGCCACTGTTGTATTAATGTCACTTGTAGGGGCAGCTAGTTCTCCTGAAGGTAGTTCTATTACTTTCCAAGGAACTAGCGCTCCTGACCAATTTGACACAAATATAAATAAGAACAATGTACCAACAAATGGTACCCAAGGGCGATAATCTTTTTCACCTATCTGGTCTTTAGTTAGGCTGCGGATAAATTCCAGGACAGACTCCATGAAATTTTGCATCCCACTAGGAATTCGCTGCACATTGAGTGAGGATAAAAAAGCAGCCAAAAGTATCAGGGCAATCACAAACCAGGATGTGAGTATAATTTGCCCATGTATTTTGAGACTACCTAGCTCCCAGTAAAAATGCTGGCCAACTTCCAATTCAGCCAGAGGTAAAAAGTTAATAGTGTTTAAAACATCTAGCATTTTGGTTCTCAGGCTTCCCGATTTATGTCAAAGTGTGGATTAACTAGCTATCAGCTTTTAGCATTCAGCTCTCAGCTTGTAGGGGCGAATGGCCATTCGCCCCTACTGGGTTAAAATCCCCTGCAACTGTTGTGCAGGATCGTTTAGGAGAGGTTTAAATCGCCTTCTAAACTTTAAAGAAATAATCTTGCTGACTGCTGACTGCTGACTGCTGACTGCTAACTGCTGACTGCTGACCGCTTTTTTTTGATATACCTATGAGTTAGGCATCAGCGATGTTCGCAGTACATATATTATTAGGGCTGCTTTGTAAGTCAGAAATCCTAGGAAAATCGGTAAAATTTTTAGCTCATTTAACTGAGTTGCTACTATAATCAACCCAATAAACATAGCTAGTCTTGTTTTACTCAGACCTCCTTTTTCTCTGCCAATACGTTCAACATCTTTAGCCAACATTCTTAAGTAAACCACACTTGTCGCTGCTCCTATCAAATAATTAAGAGCTATGTTTAGGGAGTAAAAAACCCAGACAAAGATAAATATTATACCTGTAATTGTCAAGGTGATTACATATAATTCCTGTTGCAGTGTGTAATACTCTTGTATTGAAGGATCTGGTTCTGGTAATACAGTACCAACTTCTGAAGTATTATTTTCAACAGTTATGGGTTCTGGTGATGTATCAGATGAATTCACAAAACTTTAGATACTAATCACAAGTTGTAGGCTTTTTTTATATGCCAAGAGTCATAATACCATCTTGGAGCAAACTTATTGAATATATTATTTATTAGCACAGGAGTCAGAACTCAGAAGCCAGAAGTCTAGATAGAATTAACCTAATCAGGGTTTGCGCTCAAAAGTCTTATGGGTGAGGGGAGGAGACAACCTACCCCTCACCCCTCCCAGGAGGGGAAGACAGGAGACAGGAGACAAGAGACAGGAGACATGGATAATTTAGAGGAGTTAGTCGAATATTTTATCCCTCAATTTTTCTGCAATTATTCTCCTGTCAACCCTAACTTTCTGGTTGCTCAAGCTGAAAAAGCCAGACTTTTTTGAGTAAAAAAAAGCCTAAAACCTTTAGGAGTCAATGCTTTTATATTTAATCAGCAAGCCCTAATCAAATTTGGCCTAAGTCCTATTAGTACAATTTGTAGTGGCGAATGACTTTCGACCCTACTAGATATAGTGGTTATCCGTAAGTCCTGAATCTGTAAGAGCGCCTTGGAGTAGCTCTATTAAATTCACCAGAAATTCTTGCATTGTTTCTGCCTTGAAGTAATCTGTGTTGTAATCGAAATCAAAATGAAGACGATCGAGTTCAGGAATTACATTTAGGCCCATTGCATATCTTGCGGAGGTTACGGGCTGAGGAATAATCTGAGCTTGTAGATCGACTAAATCAATGGCCATCGTCATATCAAGGTTAAACGTAACTTGGATCTGGTTTTGCTGTTTTTCCTGGGGAAGTTGGCCTAATATTCGAGCAAAGGGCACATTTTGATGCTTGAATGCTTGGCTAAGGGCAGCTTTAGTTCGTTGTACTTGCTGGTTCCAGGTTGAATTCTCATCAGTTTTCAGGTAGATGGGAATGAAATGTGAACAGTAGCCCACCAAATGTTCAGCCAGATGTGTTGGACGGCCACTTACAGAAATTCCAATCATAATAGTATTTTGCTGGCAAAACTGGGTCATCTGGTGAGCATAGGCTCCCAGGAGTGTGTGAAATAGGGTAGCATTCCAGGCCATCGAACGTTGTTTAAGAGCAAGGGTTAAGTCAGATGGTATCTGTATACTAATGCGGGAACCTTGGTAGGTGCGTTGTTTTGGCTCGGAATAATCCAGAGGTAAACGTAAAGGAGATACCGTCCTGAGATGTTCGCTCCAAAATAGTTCGGATGTCTTGAAGGTATCGCTTTGGGTATCTTGGTTATACCATTGCAAATAATCTGTGAATTGTTGAATTGGCGGAATATCTAGACAACCAGAATAAATCTTACTAATTTCCTCCAAAATCGCAACCAGAGACCATCCATCAGAAACTAAATGATGAATACAGATATTAAATGCGTATCTCTCTGGAGAAAGTTTGACAATTGTTGCTCGAACTAAAGGTTCTTGATAAAGATCGAATGGTTGTTGACTTTCTGCTAAAAGCCACTTATTTAGGGCTTCATCTGGAGCATCTTCAGATGAATAATCTAGCAAAGGAATTTCAATATCCAGGACTGGCGTCACAATTTGATGGAATCCATCGCTGCCGATGGATGTCCTCAGAGCATCGTGCCGATGGATAACAGTCTGCAACGCATTCCGTAACCTATCAATAGCTAGTCTTCCCCTCAACTCAAATGTAATTGATTCATTATAGGCAGTCGAACCACGTTTATCCTGGGCAATTTCAACTAGGCGTTGCTGTTCTTCTGTTAGGGGATAAGTGCGTTTTTTTTTTGAGCAACTGGTTTTGGCGACGTTTGTGATGGAAAATATCCAACTGAACGTAGCTCTTCAACGCTTTCTTTAACCACAGTAATAATGCGTTCAATATCTTCTTCAGTATGAGCTGCTGAAAGAAAACAGACCCGACCTTCCCAAACGTAAACCCCTTTGTGAATCAATAGGTAAAACAAGAGATCGATTTCGATAGGAAGGTACAGTTCACTAAACATACTTTGGAACTCAATTCTAAAAATCGACGAAAACCGATCGGCCCGCAGCATGATTCCCTCGGTTTGAAAATAGTGATTCAAGGCTTGAGCAAGTCGCGCTGTAGAATCATTCAATTTTGCTTGTAACGCCCCACCTTGTTCCTTAATATGGAGAAGAACTGCTTTTGCTGCTGACATTGCTAGAGGATGTTTGCAAAAAGTGCCGGCAAAATAAGTAGGTTCCGTTTCGGGATAAGATTCGTCTCCATAGTTCCAAGTACCCCCGTCAATCCGATCCATATACTTAGCTTGTCCGGCTACAACCCCAATTGGCATTCCACCGCCAACTGCTTTTCCGTATGTTGCAATATCGGCTTCAATGCCAAAATATTCCTGAGCACCACCAGGTGCAGCCCGAAATCCCATAATTACTTCATCAAAGATCAGGATAATATCTTCTGAGTGGGTTAGGGCGCGTAGATCGTGCAAAAACTCTTTAGGTGCAAGGTTTAACAGTCGGCTTTGAACAGGTTCTACCAGCACTGCAGCCAGTTCATGGCGATGTTGTCGAATAACCTCTAGACTCTCTGCTTTGCCATAGTCTAGCACAATGACATCTTTGACCATATTGGGTGATGTTCCTGGAAACATGGGTTGACCATAAGGCGTGCCATCGGTTTCTGCGGGAATAGCTAACGTGCCATCAAAGTGACCATGATAAGCCCCTTTAAACTTGACAATTTTATCCTTGCCAGAAGCAGCTCGAGCAATTCGCACTGCGGTCATTACAGCTTCTGTTCCAGAATTACAGAAAGTCACTCGTTCTTTGCTCGTCACCTCAGTGAATAGTTTGGCAACTTCTCCAGCTAATGGTGTTTGGGGACCCATTTGTACGCCATTGCTTAGGGTGTAGCGAACCGGATTCATAATGAAATCTGGATTATGGCCTAGCAGATGAACTCCAAAGCCCATCGTGATATCAATGTATTCATTGCCATCAAGATCCCAAATGTGGGAACCTTCGGCACGCTCTGCAACAATTGGATAGAATATCTCCTTGAGTCGGGGACGAAGCCCTCGAATCGATCGCCGATCTGCCAGGTAATTGCGATAAGCAGCAGCATTTTCTTTCGATCCTTTGGTGCGTTGGCAGTAGGATTGCACCAAATTGTCGATAAATAATTGTTGTTCGGCTGTTGGTGGCTTGCCAGCTTTGCCTTTTGCCCCCCAAAATGAGAATGGAGCGGGTGCCGAGCCATTTTTTTCCGTGGGTTTTGGTTTAGGAGCCTCTACTAGCTTGGGTGGCTCCGTTGCCTGAACGAAGGATTGCTGTTGTTGAGAAGGGGTGGCGACGGGAACCATAGCCACACTAGGTTTTCCCTGGATGGCTTCCAATTGTTTTGTCATTACCAGTAGTTGCTGCTGAATAATGCGCTCCAGGGCTGTTGAGTTGCCGTTTTCAGTTGGTGCAAGAGAAACCATTGCTTCTGGTTGAGTTTCTAGTGTAACAGTCGGTTCAGATTCTTGGGCAGGTTGCTGAGGAGGAACCTTTCCATTGGTTGATGTGGTTGTATGTGGTAGAGAGGCAGTTTGTTGTGATACTTCCTGGCTCAAGAATTCAATAAGTTGTTGCAGGTTGGTTAACTCATCCAGGAATTGGTGGATGGCTAGGGTAATTCCATAATCTTTTTCAATGCGGGCAATGACATTCAACAAGGTGAGTGAATCTAGTCCTAGAGTAAGGAATGATGTTTCACGATCGATGGCATTGCTATCCATTCGCATCATGGTTGCAATCATTTCTGTTATTTTTCGCCCGATCCGATCTGAAATCGCAGATAGTGGAGTTGTGCTAGAGGAATGTGTGGAAATCATAGTTGTTTTTGGCCAGTAAGGTTGACGTTGAAAAGCGTAAGTAGGTAAGGGAATTTTCTGTCGATTTTCATTGATATGAAAGGCATTCCAATCTATTGAAATACCTCTGGTATAGAGGATACCAAGGCTATCTAAAACATCACCATAACCCTTTTGCGATCCTTCTAGAGTTGGAATCCAGGTTAATTCTGGAAATTCTCGTTTTCCCAAACCACAGAGGATTGGCTTGGGTCCAATTTCCAGAAATAGCTCTAGTCCAGAATCTACAATACTTTTTAATCCATCATAAAAGCGAACAGTTCCTCGAATATGGTCTGTCCAATAAGTGGCATCTAGGGCTAGATCTGCATCCCAAATATTACCGGTTAAGTTAGAAATGAAGGGGATTTGGGGTTGATGGAAGTCAAACTGAGAGGCAAATCGTTCAAATGTGTCGAGCATGGGTTCCATCAGTGAGGAATGAAACCCGTGGGAGACGACTAATTCTCTGTAATTAACATTCCCTGCTTCTAAACGCTGGATAATTTGTGTTAAGGATTCCTGTTTACCTGAAATCACCAGAGATTTTTGCCCATTAATTGCAGCAATGGAAACATCTGTGTAATCCCGTATATAATCCATAACCACATCTTGGGGGGCAAAAATGCTAATCATGCTCCCCGACTCTGGAAGTTCTTGCATCAGACGTCCACGTTCAGCAACTAATATCAACCCTTCTTCTAACTCGAAAACTCCAGCTACCCAGGCAGCGACAAATTCACCTACGCTATGACCCATCACCATGCTAGGTTGAATACCCCAAGACAAGAATAATGCAGCTATTCCACATTCTAGAGCATAGAGTCCTGGTTGAGCAAACTCAGTTTTGTTAAGGGAGGTGTCTCCATCTTTGGCGAACACAATATCCAGCAGAGAGCGTCCGCGATGACCTAAAAATGCTGCTTCACAACGCTTTAGTATATCCTTAAATACAGGTTCGGTTTCATACAATTTGCGACCCATACCGGCAAATTGTGAACCTTGTCCTGTAAACAGGAATGCCAGTTTACCAGAAGCAGGAATGCTCGAAAGTAGGACGGGGTTACGCTTCAATTCCCGAATCATCTCGCTAAGATCGGCTGCAACATAAGCCGCTCGAACATTAAAGTCTTGGCGACCTATATGGGTGGTGTATGCAGCATCAGGTAGGGAGATATGGGGATGGGTTTGCCAGAAGTGAGTATACTTAGCAGCAAGTTCGACAACGGCATCCTCAGATTTCCCAGAAAGAGTTAGTAATACTCTAGGTCTGCTACTAGGTCGAGTTTTCGCCTCAACCGTTGGCGCTTCAGCCACGATGGCGTGGGCATTAGTCCCACCAATACCAAAGGCAGAAACACCGGCAATACGGGGATTGCCATTGGTCATCCAAGGACTAAATTTGGTGTTGACAAAGAAAGGACTCTGTTCAAAATCAATTGCCGGGTTGGGAGATTGGAAGTGGAGACTCGGTGGAATTTGTTGTTTTTCCAAAGCCAGAACTGTTTTAATTAATCCGGCAACACCAGCGGCTGAAATCAGGTGTCCAATATTGCTCTTGACCGAGCCGATGGCACAATAACCAGACCGTTCGGTCTGAGTCCGAAATGCTTGGGTAAGTGCTCTAATTTCAATTGGATCTCCCATCTCCGTTGCCGTTCCGTGGGCTTCCACATAGGAAATAGAGTCTGATGAAACTCCAGCGACTTTCATAGCATCAGCGATTACAGCAGCCTGTCCCTGTACTGATGGGGCAGTAAACCCAACTTTCTCGGCACCATCATTATTAATTGCCGATCCTTTGACAACAGCTCGAATTGGATCGCCATCTTCTAATGCTTGACTCAAACGTTTGAGGACGACTACGCCCACTCCGCTTCCGAAAGTGGTGCCTTTAGCGTTGGCATCAAAGGGGCGACAATGGCCATCCGGAGAGAAAATCATGCCTTCCTGGTAGAGATAACCAACCTGGTCAGGATGAACGATGGAAGTCCCGCCTACTAAGGCTATATCGCAATCGCCGTTGCGGATACTTTGACACGCTAGGTGCAGGGCAACCAGGGATGTAGAACAGGCGGTTTGGACGTTGATACTAGGACCATTCAGGTTTAATTGGTAAGAGACTCTGGTTGGTAGGTAGTCCTTATCGTTGCCAAGCATGACTTGAAAGTTGTCTACTGATGAAAAGAAGTCGCCCCTATGGGATAAGACCTGATGCAAGTAAGAGCTAATTGCGGCTCCGGCAAATAGACCTATGGTTGCTGTGGTTTGGGAAGGAATGGTGCCAGCACTTTCGAGGGCTTCCCAAGCACATTCCAAGAATAGGCGTTGTTGTGGGTCTATGACTTCGGCTTCAAATGCGGGAATGCCAAAGAAATTAGCATCAAAATTCTGGATATCTTTGAGAATTGGGTTGGCTTTGATGTAATTTGGATTGCTTAATAATTCTCGATCGACACCACTTTCTAGTAACTCTTCATCTGTAAAGAATGTAATAGACTCGACCCCTGTTTGCAAGTTTTGCCAAAATGTTTCTGGATTATCTGCACCAGGAAATCGGCAGCTAAGTCCAATGAGAGCAATATCTGTTTCGGCAACCTGTGCTGTCAGCAGAGGGTTAGTAGATTTGTTGTTTATTGCTTTTCCAGAATCTCGGTGGGTTTGTTTCGGGAAATCTGCTTCAGAATCCTTTTGAATTTGATTTGTTTCCTCAGAGAGATTTGAATTTTTTCGATCTCGTAAATATCTGGCTTGCGCTTGAATTGTTGGGTATTCAAAGAGATCGACTCGATCGATGATGATATTAGAGCTTTCAAAGCGATCTTGAATTTTGCCATGGAGTAGGGTTAAAAGAATAGAACTTCCCCCTAGCTCAAAGAAGTTATCTGTGATTCCTACATCTTCAATTTGTAGAGTTTCAGCCCAAATCTCCACGAGAAGACGTTCTTCATCTGTTTTGGGTGGTTGAAAACGGTTGGTGAGTACAGGGCGTTTGATATCTGGTTCCGGAAGTTGTTTGCGGTCTATTTTGCCATTGAGAGTTTGCGGAAAGGAGTCTAGAAATACAAATGCTTTGGGAATCATATAGTCGGGTAAAAATTCCCGTAGATGGTTCCGCAAACGAGGCTCTAGTTGTCGCCCTAAACTCAGTAATATCGGACAATTAGCTATTTTCTTGACCGAAGATACTGAGTTTGGTTCTGGAAAAATCGGAACTGCCTGGTTATCCTTGAGAAAAACCACATCAAATACACCGTTTTCATCACTATTTGCCCAACTAACGTAAACGCGATAGTTGTATGTTTCACCTAAATCGAAACAATCTGCTGGTTTAATGGCACGATCGCTGTCTGGAACAATTAGGGAATTTTGAACCGCTGCTAAAGCTAGAACTGTTGCTTGCTGCTGAAGTATCTGTGTTAAGAGAGTTTTAGTCCAGTTTTCTTGCTGCCAATGTTTCCACTCAACGGTCTGAGTTGAACGGGAATTCATTGAAATAATTACATCATAGCGATAGCAGGTAAATTCGTTTTCAAAGTGCCCCGCTTTTGGCAGGATCTGGACTTCAGAAATGGCGGGAATTGCTTTTTTCAAAGCTAAAAACCATTCCGGACTAATTACCAACTCTTCTTCTTTGCTCATGGACTGCTGGATTTGTTTGTCGCTAACCGTTTCCGATGTCGCCGTTGCCAACAGTCGTTTGTGAAAGTGATTCAAGAGCAGAAGGTTACGAACATCCCCAATAAAAATAGAGCCATGAGTAGAAAGCAATGTAATTAACTGTTTAATGACATTTTCCAGGTAATCAATACTTGGAAAATATTGCACCACTGAATTTATGATTATGACATCAAAAGTTCCAGACTCCAGATTTGGTAGATTGTGGGCAGAACGATGATGTAATTCTACCTTGGAGGATAACTCCGAGTCCCGATCTAGCTGTTTTCGGATATAGGATAATGCTGCCGGAGAAATATCGGTTCCCACATAACGTCTAATGTTTTCGGCAAGACCAAAAAGCAGGATGCCAGTTCCACAGCCAACTTCTAAGACATGGGTGGGATTCAGCGCTCGAATGCGCTTTAGAGTGTTTTGACCCCATTCCCGCATTTCTACTTCAGGCATCGGTTTGCCAGTGAAACTATTGTTGTAGCCACTGTAATTAAAGGTAGGATCGTAAACTGCCGATTCATCGCTGTGTGCGTTAGTCCAAACCTGTTCCCAAAGTCCAACCATGTCGGGTGTAGCGTTTAATTTAGGAACTATGTATGCAACCAATCTGGAGTCATCTGAACTATAGGATTTCACCGTAACCAGGGATTGTTGTATCCCTTCATATTCGTCAATGTGGGCTTCAATTTCACCCGTTTCAATGCGAAATCCATTTACCTTCACTTGATGATCGATGCGACCTAGGAAATGTAATTTTCCAGACTCATCAATACGACCCATATCACCAGTACGATAAATGCGTTCCCCTGCAATTTGCGAATCCACAAATTTTTCCGCATTCAACTGGGGGCGGTCTTTATAACCCAAGGCTAAACCTTTGCCACCAATACCAATCTCGTTATTATCCAGAATGTAGATGCGAGTGTTGTGAATGGGTGTTCCAATTGATATTTGAGTATCTGTAACCCTAGCCAGGGTTGACCAAATTGTGGTTTCAGTTGGACCATACATATTCCAAATTCCCCCACATTTGTCAATCATTCGTTTGGCTAATGCTGGTGGAAATGCTTCTCCTCCAACTAAGACTTTTAGAGTAGGATGTCCTTGCCACCCGACATTGAGCATCATTTGCCAGGTTGTCGGTGTTGCCTGCATAATCGATATCTCACCACTTTCGGTAAGTTGATTGAGAATTTTGCCATTCCGTGCTTCCTTGCGCATTAGCAAGCGAATACTCGCACCAGTAATTAACGGGAGATAGATTTCCAGACCAGATATATCAAAGGAAATGGTGGTAACAGCAAGTAAGCGATCGCTAGCCTTAATCCCTGGTGAAATCTGCATAGATAGTAAGAAGTTCACCAAAGCGCTATGAGGTACCATCACCCCTTTTGGGTTCCCAGTGGAGCCAGATGTATAGATTAGATAAACGGGAGCTTCTGGTAAGGGCGTTACCTCTGGGGAATCAATTGGTAGTGTAGTAAGTTGTTCATATAATGTATCTAACTTTAGAACTTCCACATTAAGCGTTGGAATCGCGGAGACCAACTTTGTGGTTGATACAATATACTCAATCCCAGCATCACTTATCATAAATTTCAACCTTTCTGCTGGAAAGCTTGGATCTAGGGGAACATAAGTAGCTCCAGATTTCATAATACCTAGTAATCCAATCGCCATTTCCAAACTGCGATCTATGCAAATTCCAACGAATTTACCACGCCCCAATCCTCTAGATTGCAAGAAATGGGCTAGTTGATTCGATCGTACTCTCAATTCCGAATAGCTTAGTCGATTGTCACCCTGACACAAAGCTGTGGCGTGAGGATTAAGTTCAGCTTGCCGATCGATTAGCTGTGAAGTGCTGTTATTGTTCTCAGGAATAAATGGACCTGAAAGATAAGGGATATCAGTCTTTTTCAAGTTAGATGCAAATCTAGACATGGGTTAGTTATTTAAAAATTCTTGAGAATCTATGCAATTATTGAGTAACTTGATAGGCAAGGTAATAGACGAGGATGTTCTGGGCATATTCTGAATGTCCAGGAAGGTAAGCCATTGGCTGAGAAATGTATTTTTGCTGCCATAATCCTTGGGATTCCATAGTATTATATTCTTTTGCGTGACCCCCATCTTCAAATAAATCAACCCGTTGTGAAAATATCACCCATCCCCCTGGACGGGTTACACGGCAAAATTCCAGTAAAGGGAAGTGATTTGGAAAATAGGTGAGCACTCCAATACAGTAGGTGGCATCAAAAGTGTTGTCTGGCCATGAAAGCGGTTCTTGCAGGTTGGCTTTAACCAGTTCGCGATATACCTGGCGCTGAGTCGCCTTATCGAGGGATTTTTGGGAAATATCAACACCCATGATATTAGTAAACCCCTGATTATACAGAGATTCTCCAGTAAGTCCTGTACCACAACCAGCATCTAAAATCAAGTCTTCAAGTGAGAAAAACTGTTTGGCTAACTCAACACCAATTCGGGGACCATCATACGCCCATTTCTTGATCAGATCGTCGTAATCATCTGCTAAAAAGTCATAATCGGCCTCTACTTTCGAGGCATTTACAGGAGGAGTATGTGCCCAATTAGAACTAATACTTTGGGTATCTTGACTCATAGTTTTATAGATTTAGGTTAATTTTGAACAAGCCGTAAGTGATATAACAGTCGAAGCAAAAGGCGTGGATAGCTCAAAAGCTGAAAACTTATACCGCTTCACTGAATTGAGAATTGAGAAAGCCAGATTTGATAGGCTAAAAACTTTTATCAAACAACAGTTTCAGGCAATTATTTGACATTGAAAGTTTGAAACTATTTGTGACCAAAAAATAAGGTCTCAAGCCTCCCCTTTCAAGGGGATGAAAAAAACAGGTTCAATATTTCAAGCCTCTGACTTTCCTGCGGAATGCTTCGCAAACAGGCAGAGGTACTGATAACTGATAACTGAAATGACATCCTTAAAGTGAATTGGTATTAGACAACGCAAGATTTTTCCTTCTTCCTTCTGCTATACCTAAAATTAGATCGGGACTTACGCAAAATAAATTACACACTATCTGTAAGGGCGAACGGCTGTTCGCCTATATATAGTGATTCTGCGTAAGCTCTGTAGATATCACTTAGTGGGACTTAGACATTTTTTGGCATAAAAACTGCTTCAAAGTCAGTCTAGACAAGGGAATTACGTCAAAACCCTAAAAATGGCTGAAACCCGTGCTTATAAACGAGTTATATCTTTTCGACGTAAAAGCCTCTCCCTATCTATCTTTAAGGCTATTTTCTACTGCTATTTTGTTTAAGTCCCGTTAGATATTATTGTTGTGTAGATATTTCGGTTAGTCTATATAGCTATGGTTTTTTTGGGCATGACTAATTACATGAGTGTTCGTATCATACACCCACTTTATTATTTTCTATAGACCATAAGTTGTATGTTTAATAATTGTTTAACATAATCAGGACTTACGCAAATTATTAAATAATACGCTATCTATAGAACCCCTAAACGGATCTATTTAGAGATGGGGAGACGCGGGGACAAGGGGATGGGGAGATGGGAAGATTCGGAGATGGGGTCCTATCTACCTTTTTCCCCTATTCTATTTCTCTGATATCATGTCCGTAAAGAGGGAGTAGGGGGAAAGAATTAATTTATGGTTCTTAATTTTTACCTTTCCCCTATTGACATCCTCCCGACGTTGCGCTGACGCGACAACGCGGGATTCTCTAACATCACTGATAGGGGCTTTCTGCTTAAGTACGCACCTGCCTCCGAGGCCGAACCTCTTTCTGGTCTTACGGTCGCTCCACAGACTGAAACTGCTAGCCCAGCAGCTTAGTTTGACTTACCATAGCACACTATTGTAAAAACCGCAATATTGATTGGTTTTCCCATCTCTCAGCTCCCCTGCGGGAGAGCGCGGGTCTTCAACCAACGTTGAGATAAAAAATCAAATCATACACTATCAGCTAAGCCAGGAGTGAGTAAAATCAAAAGTTTGGATTGAAGCGATCGCAAAGTTTCTAGCCCCACTGATACATTTGTTAATATTTCTCCGACTGTGGGTTGAGATTGGCTGTTTGTCCCATTATCACAAGCTTGCAAAAATTCATATTCTTCTGTTGACAAATTTACCAATTTATAGTCACCATCAAATATATTTTCACTCGGCCATCCCTGGATACAAGGACTTAATTCAGGTATTGCTGCGCTGAGAAAGCGATCATCAGACCAATCAACTTTCTTTAGAGGTGGTCTTCCTAAGAAAAATTCGTAATGGCTAATTTGAGGGTCTAATAACTCAATCAAACGATAACGTTCTTGGTCATTTAAATCAATTACTCTGTCTATCAATTCAGGAGATTTTCCTAGAAGTCGTTTTATATCCCAGTATTCCGAATTGGAAAATCCGAGAAACTCTAAACCAGATGCTTGTATTAACTCAAACAGGGTATCTATATTGTAGTCAATCTCCTGGGGATGGACATACATATCGGCAAAACACTCGTCTCGTTGATTTTCAAAAGACCATCTTTCCTTTTCATATTTGACAAGACGGTTATTCTCTGGTAGAGAGGCAAAAACTTGACGTCCGATTTTTACTCCATCTTTATAGTTGCCACGTTCATTACCTTGAAGGATAGCGATCGCCTGCTGCATCAAACTAATTTCCCAACGCCCCAACTCTGCATAGACAAAAATGTGCATAATTCCACCAGGGGCTAACTTCAAAGCTAGATTTTGTATACCTCGAATTGGGTCAGGTAAATGGTGCAGTACCCCTACACAATTAATAAAGTCAAATTCTCCCTCTAGTTGGCCAACATCATATATGCTGAGATGATGAAATTCTACTCGCGAAGCTCCCGAACGGCTACACCTTTCCTTTGCTACTTGTAGGGCGCCACTACTTAAATCTATTCCGACTACAGATGCTTGAGAGTTGAGGTGGACCAAATAATCTGTACTAGAACCTGTACCACACCCTGCATCTAAAATTCTAATATTTTGCTTTTCGGGTTTTTGACCAGTGCAAAAACTATAAGCTACTGGCCAACTCCAGCGCCAGTTGTATCCAGGAGGTGCTTCATCTACTAAAGGGTCTGGAGGAAATGGAAAAGTATCATAGAGTCCCTCAACGGCAGAACTAATATCAAGTTTATCTTTCATCTTGTTTTGGGTTTAATAGTTGCAAATAATATTTGCTCAAAATTATAGTGCTATATTTGTAATTCTTTAAATGTAAATGGATAAATTGGCAAGTTATTGTTAGTGTTGCTGTGTTAATTTTGAAAAAGGTTATTACAAAGATACAATAATTATGTCAATTTTTAATATCAAGTTATATAGCAATCCTATTTCAGTTGTAATATTTTGGTGGTAGTTAGGATTCAGGATTCATGAGTCATAATTTTCAAGGTTTTCCGTTAAAATTAACTATTCTTAAAAATTTTCACAAATCATTTAGGATTGCTATAGGTACTATGAGAAATTCTTTCTCGCCTTTAGTACAAGACAGGAAAAAAACTCAAAGTTAAAGTATAGAAACTATTGTGAACAAGTTGAAAAATGCAGATTTATTTATTCCTGATGATCAAAGAGATTCTGAACAGTAGGATTCTCGTAAACAATCTCTATTTATAGAATTTTTACTGAATAATCTTACAATACCAGCTTTCTTTTTTTGTGAAGGTGAAGACTTGAGTTATGAGGTAGTCGATGCTCAACAACGTCTTAGCACTATTTGGAAATTTTATAAAGATTATTTGACTATGAGTGCCAATGATAAGGTTTTTTATATAGCACCTTAATCAATCTTATATAGTGGTCATTTCAGTTATCAGTTATCAGTACCGACCGCTGAACCAGGAGGCTTGAAAATAAGGAATATTCTTTTTTTATCCCCTAAAGGAGGAAGCTTGAAATTCAATTTTTTTCGGTCAACAGATAATGCTTTAGATATTTACTGTGCACAACTTAAATACCAAGACTTAAATAAAAATGACACATTATTTGTTTCATCTTTCGATGAGATTCAAAATCCCTACTTTAAAGAATTTGCTAAATGGATAGAGATGATTTTAAGTAGAAAATCACTAGGAATTGCTGTTAATAAATATAAACAGTTAGCTTTGTTTATTGCTGGAGCAGTTGAGTTATTTATATCATATCAAATCCGTTTAATTCGGTATAAAAAAATGTTCTATCTTCAACCATTACCAAATATTTCTTCATCTCTGCGTCTCTCTACCTCCCCACACTCCCCATACTCCCCACCCTCTTTATCTAATTACACCAATGCTACCGGATTTGATATCACCAGAAGAATTATCTGATGAACAATGGAATTTAACTGGGAATTTTATCAGAAGTTCTAGAAAAGTTGTTCATTAATGGATAATGGATAATTGATAATTGATAATTACAAGAAGGTTAAAACCGTTCGGGAATTGAATATAAGGAAATTCAAGAGCATTTTTTTTCCCCTTGAAAGGGTCGGCAAAGAAAGCTGAATTATTTAATTAATAATTATTAATTATTAATGATTCGGTAAAGAATTATTAGGTGGCGATAATTATCGAGAACCAAAGGGGCTATGGAGTGGAAAAAGTGGGCAATTTCAACAGTGCGATACAACGGTTGAAATTGTTATAAATATTTTTAAAAAGTAGAATTTTTATGAGAGAAATTCCTGAAGGTTTAAAGCTATGTAATCCAAAGGCAATAAATTTTCCTATTAGTTGGAAATAAGCTTATTTCGTAAGCATTCAGCGGTCAGCTATTAGCTAGCCTTCTGCGGAGGAACTTCGTTAACAGCTTTATTACTTTTTTATTACTTTTAAGGGAGGAAAAAGTAATTGAGATATTTCAAAGAATTAAAAGTTACTGTAAAAGTCCATTAGTCAACCTTAATAGTTTATCGAATCACATAGTTCATTTTCATTGCTGATAGCTGACCGCTAATAGCTGAATGCTTACCTTATTTCAGATTACATTTTAATTCATAATTATCAGGATATATTTGCCAGATTTGCAAAAGGTGATAAAGGTTTCAAAGAACTGAACGCTGACCATATTTACCCTGTTAGGAAAGGTGGTTTAACAACTTGGAATAATCTACAACTTTTTTGTATTTATTTTAATAGTAAAAAAAAGTAACAAGTTAAAGTAGCAAAAGTTATACATATTTAAGTTTTAAGCATTATGTAGCAATATGAAATAACTCACAAAAAAAATAGATAAAAAATCTGAAACTATTACCCCTGTTGCCTATTACTTGTCACCTAATTCCAATAGTTTTTTCACAACTGTGGGGAAGGCTGCTATATCATATAGCGTTTTTGTGTAAGTCCGATCAAAAGAAATATTAGTCAGTGTATGCAATATAGACTTCTGTCTTATAAATTAAGACTTTTGATTAAAGCTCTTATGGCCTAATATTCCTATCACCAAGCCCTACTTAACAAAATTTATTATTTTTTCTAAGATAAAAGACCATAAATCTATAAAATAAAATTTTGTAAGCTTTTTTAATAACAGCAAGGAGTTAGCTTAAAACATTTTACCTTGAATATAGATAAGTAAAAGCTAGAAAGTAAAAATAGCTAAAATACCTACTTTCTTGAGCCTTAATATTTCTATCAAATTACTGTTACAAAAACCTAAATTTAATAGTAATAGTAAAGCAATGATACCAATAAATGAGGCATCTTGGGCGAGGCAATATCTAAATATCAAACTCAACCTAGTTGTGAAAAACGTTCTAGCATCATACCTATCAAAAAAAGGTATAAATTGAAAATGCTAATGCAGAAAATATCAAAATCAAAAATTTGATGTCAACCTACAGTATTTTAACTGTAGAATTTCAGCCAATATGGTGTTATTTAAAGGGTATTGTGGGAAACATATAAACCTTATTTAGGTACATAAAACCCCCTAAATAACCCATAAACTCTGGAATAGTACAGGACTGGAGTATAAATAAAGTTGGCTGTAAAAGTATTAAAACCAAATAAATGATAAACTATTTATTGGATTTTAATATCAGCTTTTGTGGCAGAAAATTTCTTAAGGGAAACCTTAAGAAATTCACCTATTTCCTATAAGGAATGGGTGTTTGAAATATCATAAAAATTCAAGTTAAACAGTCTGAATAGAAGCTGTAAAAACTTAAAATAGGGAGCGACAAAAATAGAATGACTGTCAAAGCAAGTGGTGGAAGTTCAGTAGCACGTCCGCAACTATATCAAACCGTACCAGCATCAACTATTTCTCAAGCGGAACAACAAGACCGCTTTCTGGAAAAAGGTGAACTAGATGAACTGACAACCTTTTTCAGTTCCGGAGCCAAACGTTTAGAAATTGCTCAGATACTGACTAATAATTCAGAAAGAATTGTTTCTTCTGCCGCCAATACTATTTTTACTGGTGGTTCTCCTATGGCCTTCTTGGAAAAGCCAGATGAACCAGAAATGGCCATGAGTGCTGTTGGCGCTACAACAACTTCAGTTTCTGAAGGCATGAAACTAGGTACTGTTACTTATGTAGAGGACAAGGGTAAAAGTAACCTATTTCAAGGTGTGCGGTCGCTGTTCACTAATTTAGGTGCGGGTAGTGCTGGCCCTATACCTGCTGGCTTCCGACCAATTCCTGTGTCTAAGTATGGCCCCGCTAATATGACCAAATCCTTGCGGGACTTATCCTGGTTCTTACGCTACACTACTTATGCTATTGTGGCCGGAGATCCTAATATTCTCTCAGTCAACGTTCGTGGCTTAAGAGAAATCATTGAGAATGCTTGTTCCACTGCAGCTACTATTGTAGCTCTCCAACAGATGCGACAAGCTTCAATTAAATATTTTCAAGATCCGGAAGCAAAGAACATAGTTGCCCAATACTTTGATGTGGTTTTGACTGAATTTCGTGGGTCAACACCTTCTAATAAGCAACGCCAGGGTCAAAGTTCAGATCAACAAGGGCTAGAATTACCACAAATTTACTTCAATGCTGCGGAAAAGCGACAAAAATTTGTAATGAAGCCTGGTCTATCTAACTTTGAAAAACAGGATGTCATTAAAGCAGCTTATCGCCAGTTATTTGAACGGGACATTACCAGAGCTTACAGCTTGAATATTTCTTATCTGGAATCTCAGGCCAAAAACTGCGAAATCTCCATGAAGGAGTTTATCCGTCGTTTAGGTAAATCTCCTCTGTACCGGAAAGAGTTCTATGAAGGATTTGTCAATAGCCGTGTAGTGGAACTGGCAAGTCGTCACTTCTTGGGTCGGGGTTTAAGTTCACCAGAAGAGTTTAGCAAATACTTTAACATTGTTACTAAAGGTGGTTTGTCCGCTTTGGTAGATGCAATTGTGGACTCTCAAGAATACTCCGATTATTTTGGGGAGGAGACAGTACCATATCTGCGTGGTTTAGGTCAAGAGGCTCAGGAATGTCGGAACTGGGGAGTACAACTTGACTTATTTAACTACAGTGCCCCTTTCCGGAAAGTACCTCAGTTTGTTACTTTATTTGCTGATTATAATCAGCCGTTGCCAGACCAGCACGTTTATGGTCAGGGTAATGACCCATTAGAAATTCAGTTTGGGGCAATCTTCCCGAAAGAAACTCGCAACCCCAAAAACCGTCCTGCACCTTTTGGTAAAGATACTCGTCGGATTTTAATTCGTCAGGGTGCTGGTATTGATAGCCAAATTAGTAACCCTGGTGCAAGAGCTAAAAATCCTGGTTCTCTTGGCCCGAAGGTCTTCAAGCTAGATCAACTGCCTGGAGGTTATGTTGGTAGTGGTTTCAGTAACTCTGGTGGTAGCAACGGTGCTAGCATTAAGTTCTCTGAAAGTTCTACTCAAAAGATTATCGCAGCAGCTTATCGCCAGGTATTTGGTCGGGATGTTTACGATAGTCAACGCCTGAACAGTGCTGAAAACAAACTTGAAAACGGTGACATTACTGTTCGCGAGTTTATTCGTACTTTGGCGAAGTCTGATGCTTTCCGCAATACTTACTGGAGTTCCTTATATGTATGTAAGGCAGTTGAGTACATTCATCGGCGGTTATTAGGTCGTCCGACTTATGGACGTAAGGAAATTAATTCTTACTTTGATATTTGTGCTAAGAAAGGTTTCTATGCTCTAGTTGATGCCATTATCGATAGTCAAGAATATAACGAAGCTTTTGGCGAAGATACTATTCCTTACGAACGCTACTTAACTCCTGCTGGTTTGTCTTTGCGAAATACAAGGGTAGGTAGTATTGGCGATAAAAATCTGCAAGTTGAGAAGGAAGTTACACCAAGATTTGTTGAGTTGGGAACTCCTGTGGAAGTTCGCAGCGAACCTGATGTTGAGTTCCGAGTTATTCAAGGTGTTAACAAGCAACGGGAGCAGTCTAAGGTATTTAAATTGACAAGTACCGAAGATAAGCAACAGTTGAAACTGCTTGTTGCTGCTGCTTACCGTCAGATTTTTGAGCGGGATATCGATCCTTATGTCGTTAAGACTGAGTTCTCTTCTCTGGAAAGTAAGTTAGGAAATAATGAAATAAACCTCAAGGAATTCATTGAGGGATTAGGTTGTTCTCAACTTTATGTTAAGGAGTTCTACACACCCTATCCTAATACTAAGGTGATTGAACTTGGTACTAAGCATTTCTTAGGTCGCGCTCCTCGCAATCAAGTTGAGATTCGTAAGTATAATCAGATTCTGGCAACTTCAGGTATTAAGGGTTTTATCGGCGCTATGGTAAATAGTGTTGAATACATTGAGATGTTTGGGGAGGATACTGTTCCTTATCGTCGTTTCCCAACTCTCCCTGCTGCTAACTTCCCGAATACTGAAAGGCTGTATAATCAGTTGACTAAGCAGAATGAGGATTTAGTTATACCTAGTTTTGAGCCGGTAGCTACAATAGATCGCAGTTAGGCCATTAGTTATTTTTGACTTTTAATTGCTATTGTTCCCCTGTTATAGATTTTTATAGCAGGGGAGTTTTATAGCAACTCAAAAGTCAACAGTCAAAAGTCAAAAATTAGAAGGAGCGAAATCAGAAGTAATAATTGAGTAAGTTTGAGTATTTATAAATGTCCTAACCTATTTGTGTGCTGCTATATATAGCCTATCTGCTAGATGCTACAAAACCAGCAACAATACCTAGAACAAGGGCAATCACTAGAAAAACTAAGGCAATAATTAACAACCAATATTGTAGTCGGTATAATTTTCGCAGTTCACCTAAAGCTCCCATCAGGTTAACAATATCATTTCCTTCAGTATCAACAATAAGTTTAAAAGAAGAAGCAGCTTTCAAAGTCCAAACACCAATAAGTATATCAACAACTGCCTGGATGATAACACCTGGGTTTAAACCCAACAAACCAATGATGACGGCGAGAATTCCTCCAGCAATTAGAAAGTAGCTGACAAAGCGCATTTTATTGGACAAGTCGAGAATTAGTTCGTTTTGAGAACCATCGAATTCGTACTGTTTATCTTCCATTTTTTCTCCTTGGAGTAATTAAAGCTTATTGACATACTCCCGACGCTGCTCTACGAGACAGGGTGGGACTTTCCGCCGGGAAAGTTAAATTTAAGTCAATTTAATTATGCAACATTGTCACATACTTTGATATTAAAAATTTTTGTTTGTAGTTGCGCTTTAGCGCTCCTATATCTAGGTCATATCAAATCCGGTAGTATCGGTACAATTCATGCATAGTTGGGGTTTTAGTTGAGCGATCGAACCCTACTTGGAGTTTTTACTAATAGACCTCTCCAAAAATCAAAAGTAAAATCAATTATCATCCTTTTGTTATCAATTATTTCTCCGTGTTTCCTGTTCCCTTTTTTCTGGAGATGTCTAATACTGATGGTAGGATCTCCCAACTCATTTGAGTTTTATTATGCTATCGTGTCAAATTATTTATCGGCATCTTTTAAGCTTATTAGTAAACCAGCTATACTAGATGTCATATAAAGATCAAACTAAGCTTGTATTTATGGAAGGGTTGAAAATAGTAGCGATCGCTTCTGAACGCCAAAAGTTATACCAATTCACTTCTTTCAAACTTTAGATGTAAAATTATTTCCTGAAATTACTTTAACCTCAGAGTTTTGAGCCGATAGAATATTACTTTTGACTTTTGTACGGGTGCGTACTGACTTTTGACTTCCGTGAAATGGTTAACCTCTGGGAAACAGACCTCACGATTTTAATCGCCTGTCAAAGCGGGTTAGGAGACGTGCAAACGGCAGAAGGAAGTAGGAGAGTGTGGGGATATGGGGAGATTGAAGTATAAATATGCTGGTGCATTGTCATTATGTTTGTTAGGAGGCGCGACAGTGGGAGCATATTACTCCCGTACCTCGTATTTTTTGACTACTTTGCTGGCATTGTTAGTACGCGCCAGACAATAAAACCTGCAAATAAAACATAACCTGCAACTCCTACCCAGTCTTGCCAACTTCCAGATAATTGACTTTCCATAATTTAATTTCCTATCGGTTTTTTCTTAGATTATAATGATTTTTCCTAAAAAAACAAGAAACTAATATTATCAGAACTTATATCAAGTAACATTAATTAAGCGCAGTATAGGGACGTTGCATGCAACTTCCCTACAAGGTTGGGGAAAGATTGTTTATCTCAACGTTGGTTGAAGACCCGCGCTCTCACGTTTCAGCTGTCGCCGACATGAAAGGCGGAGCAAGTGCGGCAGCTATTAGGGGAGCGTCGTATGGGAAAACCAATCAATGTTGCGGTATTTACGACTTTTGTGCTATAGTGAAAAAATATGGCTGCTAGGCTAGCAGTGGAGCGCGCCAGTCGCTCATGGGGGAGAGCGTCAAGAACGCGCTGTCAAGTCTTTAGGAGCGACTGTAAGACTGGAAAGAGGTTCGGCCTCGGAGGCAGGTGCGTACTTAAGCAGAAAGCCCCTATCAGTGATGTTAGGGAATCCCGCGTTGCCCTTGTAAGCGCAACGTCGGGAGGATGTCAATATAGTTATTTAACATGGAAAAACAGAGGCGGGTTCATTTAATCAAATTTTGATACCATTAATTTAACACGGAACCCGCCCCTACTATTGGAACATTTTAGGTGTGGTGTGTCACGCCACTAGATACTTAAGGACTCAAAACCTGTAAAATACTTCCCACCGCCACTACCCCATCACTATCAACAGTTGCTAATACCCCCGTGTGAGCGTGACCATATTTTTCTTTGAGCACCGATAATAATGGAACATCGCGATCGCCAGTTTCTGGATCAACTTCAATATTCATACACCGCCCAATCTTAGCAGTAACAGTAATCTCAGCTTCACCTAAACACAACTTTTTCCCCACAAAATCAAATTCTGACCAAGCATCAATTCCTCCCACAACCACATTAGGACGAAATCTCCGCACATCTAATACCTGACCAGTCTTTGCTGCCAAATCATCCATAGTTGCTTGACTAATAATAGAAATATGTACGGGTTCCCTGTCAGGGTAACGACTGTTTTTCCCATCCCCCACTAACTGCAAAGGTGCTTTATGAGGATGTTGCGCTCCTTTATTGGGTTCCAGAGTAGTCAAATAATCTGTAAAAAAAGCACTTAGGCGATCGCGACCATCACATAAACTTGTATTCTCCCTGACCAACTGAACCCCTTGGTGTCGCACAGTCAAAACATCTGTTTCTGGGTCAAAATCGCAATCTAAAGCAGCTAAACCAGGCCAGTCATTCTGCACAGCAAAATGCTTTTTCCTCATCCAAGGTATTACTTTTGCTGGGGTCGGGTTGTCAGAGTCAAGAAACATCAAAGCAAAAGCGCGATCGCCTCTAATACCATGACCCGCATTTAGGAAAAGACTCTGACAAATTTGAGGAGTTAACCCCTTAACTGGATGGATAAATAACTGTTTAACTGTTGCTAATTTCATTTTATGTTTCTTAAACGATCTCTGGATAATGAGTGATAAAAAAGTTTTTGTTTGTAGTTGGGCTTTTTTAGCCCATGAAATACCTATCTTAGGGGTAGAGCAAAACTACGAGCTTTAATTATAACTATTTAACTGGGCATATTATTAGATAATAATGGGAAATTTGAAAAAATTATAGCAAATCTGGTTTAAAGTTACCTCATCAGGACTTACGCATGAGGTACGAAAAATTACGATTTAAGATTGCTTCCCTGTCGGTCGCAATGACCAAAATACGTTGTACTGCGTAAGTCCTACTCATAATAAATAGACATCTGTTGGGTTGCGCTGGCGCTTAACCCAACCTACTAGCTCGTCTAGCTTAAAAATATGGCTAAAGAGCGAGTCTGAGGAAGACCTCTCCCCCAACCCCTCTCCTGCAAGGAGAGGGAAGAAACTCCCCCTTCCCTTGCAGGGAATGGGGTCAGGGCGTTAGGTTTTACGCACAATTTTAGTCTAGATGCGCTACTACTATACTTTAAAATATATCTCACTACCTAACACTAAAGAAAATTGAATTATCATTCTGACTATTATTTACATAAAGAGTGGAAATTAACTAAATTAGGACTATTAATTTTCCCTTTATTACCAACTATGGGAATATTAACTCTAGTTTTTGCAGTTATTAGCACTCTTATAAAAAAATGGCGCAATATTATTACGAGTTCCCAAAATATAGCTTTAGCTTGTCTAGGTCTCTGGTTAGCGATCGCTACATTTTTTGCCTGGAACCGCCAAGAAGCATTTTTAGGATTAGCTAATTTATTACCCTTTTTTGCGGTGTTTGCTGGTTTTAGTGCCTTAATTAAAACTCCGGCACAACTACGACAACTTTCTTGGGTAATGGTAATTTCTTCAGTACCTGTCATAATTTTAGGTTTCGGGCAATTATTTTGGGGTTGGTCTGGTATCGTACATTTACAGATTATTTTTGGTTGGATACTTGCACCACAGGGCAACCCCCCTGGGCGAATGGCTTCAGTATTTATGTATGCTAATATTTTGGCAATTTATCTGAGTGTTGTTTTTATTCTAGGGTTGGGGTTGTGGATTGAAAAATGGAAATCTTTATACTCAGTTACCTTTAAAAATATTATTCGGTCATTGCGACTGCAACGGAATGGAAGGAAGCAATCTCATCAACTCCAAACTACTACAACAGAATACAATTTAAGACCAGAAGCAAATTTTGGTAAAAGTTTAAGTCTGAGCAAGATTTTTCAGAGCAGTTCCCATCAAAAATTTATTTTGATCACAGTTACAATAATTGGTAATGGCGTTGCATTAATCTTGACAAATTCACGCAATGCTTGGGGACTAGTTGTTTTTGCTGGTCTAGCTTATGCTATTTATCTGAGTTGGAACTGGTTGGTAGGATTAGTAATGACAGCAGTGGCAACTGTCTTCGGAGCTGCTTTTGCTCCTGCACCTTTAAGCAAATTGTTACGAGTTATTGTTCCGGAATACTTTTGGGCGCGACTCACAGACCGAAATTTTGACCGACCTGTAGCTATTTTACGAACTACCCAATGGCAGTTTGCTGGGAATATGACTAGGGAAAAGCCGTTGTTTGGTTGGGGTTTGCGGAATTTTACTCCTCTGTATGAAGCACAGATGCAAACATGGCTTGGTCATCCTCATAATTTGTTTTTGATGTTGACGGCAGAAACTGGAATTCCTGCTACTTTGTTTTTGTTTGGTTGGGTAGGTTGGATATTGGGGAAGGCAGTCTTGTTATTAATTAATTGGTCTGATATTAATTCTAGAGAAGACCGTTTAATCTTTTTTAGTTATTTAGTGGCTTTTGCTGCCTGCACTATATTTAATATGTTTGATGTGACGTTGTTTGATTTACGAGTTAACACAATTGGATGGTTGCTTTTAGCTGCCATTTGCGGAGTCAGTCGCTTCCCTGAAGTCTCAAGTCAGAAGTAATATCATTGGGTAGTCTACTCGCGTAATGGTATATTTGGATTAACAACGCTACCGCAAGGGAGCAAGATGCTCCCACGATCCTTCCCCTTGACCCAAATAATTACAATAGACCACGATTACAATGCACCACCACCTATCATTGCGATCTAGAGCTGATATCTGAATGCTATACTAAAAAATTCAGCGCACATAAGAAGCACCATTAATATCAATAGTTGCTCCTGTGGTATGAGGTGATAAACCAGATGCTAAAAAAGCTACTACATTGGCAACGTCTTCTGGTGTTGCCAACTTACCCAAGGGAATATCACGGGTAGCAAATTCTTCCCCTACTTCTTGCAGATAACTTTCTACTCTCTCAGTACGGACAAACCCTGGTGCAACCGCATAAGCTAAAATATTATCCTTCGCAAAACCACGAGCAATAGTACGAGTTAGAGAAATAACACCACCTTTGCTAGCAGCATAGTGAATATGTTCGGGGTCATCTCCCCGAAAAGCAGCACGACTAGCAATATTAATAATAGTACCACCCTTGCGAGTCTGAAAATGACGAATTGCTTCTCGAGATAGATCGGCAACTGCGACTAAATTTACTTGCAAAGTTTGTTGCCAAGCATTAGTCCAAACATCTATTTCATCATCTACGCTAGCACCGATAAAAACACCAGCATTATTTACCAAAATATCTATATTATTTTTCCAGGCGATCGCCTCTTGCCACAATTTCACAGCAGCATTTTTATCGGCTAAATTTGCCTTTAATAAATAACATTTATCTTGACCAATTTTCTCGGCTATCGCTTCTGCTGCTTGCTGTTTATGATAGTAGTGTAAAATCACATTAGCTCCAGCTTTTGCCAGAGTTTGTACTGTAGCAGCACCAATTCCACTAGATGCACCAGTGATTAAAATAACTTTTCCACTTAAATTTATCATTTTTTCTTCTTTCTTCTTACTGGAATAACACAACTGAAATATTTCATTATCTGATTGGTGAGTGGTTCATTTCATCTGGATAGTAAACCTGATTAATTTAATGCGAAATCAGCCCCTACGCTTTGCAACCTTTTAGGTGTATCACGCTACTACTGTCTACCCAATTAGAGGTTAATCTTTATATTTATAAAATCATTTATATCCAATTTTTAAATGGGATATCAGCAAGAAAAACATAGATAAAACACATAAACTTTTCCAAATAAATAACCACCAAGGATGCCTCCAAGCTTCAGTTTGTACTTCTACAATATCAGACAAGCTAAATAGCAAAAATGTGAATGTTGCTACTATTCTATGTAATCTTACTAAGTCAAAATTTTTAATCGCAGATATAGCAAAAGCACCTGCAAAAATGAACCAAATTCCTGCTTCAATATAGTTACCTTTCCTATAGAAAGTTTCTAATATTTCTGCTTGCTGAAAAGAGTCACTATTTTGAAGTTTTAACCATAATCCTATAAATATTCCTCCTAAGAAAATTAATAAAATACATAATCTGATAATTACATTTTTATTGATAAATTTTCTCTAGAAAAAAAACAAAGTTTTATCAAGATTAGAGCAGTTTCGGAGTTAGTGAGGTAGAAAGTTTGATCGCTGTAGTAAATAGGGAAGGTCAATAGGGAAGAGAAATTAGTCTTCAACTGTACCTCACCATCCGCGCAAAGTGCTGTAAATAAATTTTTTTTCTCACAGGGGATTTCATTTCAATGAGGTATTATTGCAGGTAATATACCTACTCTGTAGGAACCTTAACCTGCAAATTTCCTACCTATTCCCTAAAACAAATGAAAAAAAAATTGCTGGTATTAAAAGAATGTATTTGCAATAAATAAAGAAAGAAACTATCAGAAAAATTAATTAATGTTTATGCAACCTAATTCCTAAAAAAACATCATAGAGAAAACTCCAAAAGTTTTTCCCTTGCAAGAGTCCCAAAGATTGAGGAGAACCTTTAACATCTAAAAGTGGTTTCATTACTTCATAAGCAGGTTTGTAATTATACCAAGGTATAGAAGGCCATAAATGGTGAATCAAATGGTAGTTCTGCCCACCAATTAGGATATTGAGAATGGCACTTGGATAAACTCTAGCATTGTGCCAGCGATCGCGCTCCTCAAAAGGACGGTGAGGCAAATAATCAAAAAACAACCCTAAAGCAATACCCACGACTAAAGCAGGGGAAAACCAGAAATTTAAAATATAGTCCACAAACCCATAATATATAGATAACCCTACAATAATGAAGACTATCAAACGGCTGAAAAACCATTCCCATAGCTCAAACTTTCGCCACAATCGTCTTTTAAAAAAGAAGATTTCATGGTAGAAAAAACGAGCTGCAATTAGCCACAGAGGGCCACCAGTAGAAACAAAATGATCTGGGTCATTTTCTGGATCGTTAACGTGGGCGTGATGCTGTAGATGTACTCTTGTAAATACTGGAAAGGCAAAACCTAAAAGTAGGGCGCTGCCATGACCTAAAATAGCATTAACTAAGCGGTCTTTATGGGCTGAATTATGGGACGCATCGTGAATAACTGTTCCTGCTATATGTAAGGCTAGTACATTCATTAAAAAGCAGCACCATCCAGGAAAGTACCAGCAAAAGTGACCACAGGTTGATAAAACAACTATTCCTAAAGCACTCAAAAACATGAGTAAGTTAGTATTTAAGCCTCCAGAAGGGCCAAGTAACTCTCTTGGGACTGTTGTTTGCAGTCCTGCCTCTAACATTGTTATTTTCACTCCTTAATATTAATTAACACTTCTTCTGGTAGCATACGATACATACAACTTTTTGTAAAGATATATGAAACAATATAAAGTAAATAGGATAATTAGCATTTTTGTCAAGGGAGAAAATAAAAAAAAGTTAGGGGAGATCCCCATAGCTTTAATCAAGATCCCAAAACTTAATTAGAGAAAATCCAGGTTTTTGGTTAGTAAATAATATAAGAGTAAAAAGTAATCCTTAAATAGTTAAATTGAAATCTGTTGATTATGCTAGTCTAATATATCAAGATTACCCATGAGCATAATAACCAATAAACTAGATAGAACTGTAACTTTGTCCAGAAGTTAATCAACTATCTTTAAATTTAAACTCCGCCCTTAAGGGCGAGGTCTGATTAAAAAAATCTAAATTTTTGTTTTTTGAATAAGTTAAGTGTTTATAGAGTAATTACTATATACAAATAATTAAAAATCAAGATATTTATCCTACTTAATCTACCAAAACCCTAAACTCATGGAACTACAAAACTGTCTGCGTCGAACCAAAATAGTAGCAACCATTGGCCCGGCCACCACTAAGCCCGATGTACTTCGAGAGCTAATCAAAGCAGGTGCTACAACCCTACGACTAAACTTTTCTCATGGAACCCATGAAGATCATCAACGCAGCATTCGGCTCATCCGACAAACCTCTTTTGAGCTAAATCAACCGGTAGCCATTCTACAAGACCTTCAAGGACCAAAAATTAGATTAGGAAAATTTGAAACAGGCTCAATTTCTTTAGAGCGTGGAGAGCCGTTTATTTTGACGAGTCACTTGATGCCAGGAACTCAAGAAATTTCCTCTGTAACTTATGAACTTCTTGCAGATGAAGTGCCAGAAGGAGCAAGAATTCTCCTCGATGATGGCAAAGTAGAAATGTTGGTTGAGAAAGTAGATAAAGCAGAGAAACAGCTACATTGTCGGGTTGTAGTTGGTGGTACTCTTTCTAATAATAAAGGTGTTAACTTTCCGGGGGTTTATCTGTCAGTTAAAGCACTGACAGATAAAGACAGAAAAGATTTAATGTTTGGTCTCGACCAAGGAGTAGACTGGGTAGCACTTAGTTTTGTCCGTAACCCCCAGGATGTTTTAGAGATTAAACAACTAATTGCTAATGCTGGGAAAAAAGTGCCTGTAATTGCCAAAATAGAAAAGCACGAAGCGATCGAACAAATGGAAGAAATTTTGGCTTTGTGTAATGGAGTTATGGTTGCTCGTGGTGACTTGGGGGTGGAGCTACCAGCAGAGGATGTACCGCTTCTGCAAAAACGATTAATTTCTACTTCTAACCGGATGGGAATTCCTGTAATTACTGCGACCCAAATGTTAGATAGTATGGTGAACAACCCCCGCGCTACCCGTGCCGAAATTTCTGACGTGGCAAATGCAATTATTGATGGTACAGATGCAGTAATGTTATCAAATGAGACAGCAGTAGGTAACTATCCTGTGGAAGCTGTCGCCACAATGGCAACCATCGCCAGACGCATTGAGCAGGAAGTTATTACTTGCAATGTTTCTAACATGAATGATACAGGTCATTCTATTCCTAATGCTATTAGTCAAGCTGTTGCTCAAATTGCCCAACAGTTAGATGCAGCAGCTATTATGAGTCTGACAAAAACAGGTGCAACTGCACGAAATGTATCTAAGTTTCGACCAAGAACTCCTATTTTAGCAGTAACTCCCCATGTTGATGTGGCGCGACAGTTACAACTTGTTTGGGGAGTAAGACCACTATTAGTATTAGATTTACCTTCTGCAGGTCAGACTTTCCAATCAGCAGTTAATGTGGCTCAGGAAAAGGAGTTATTGGTTGATGGAGATTTAGTAGTGATGACTGCAGGGACTTTGCAAGGTGTAGCAGGTTCAACAGATTTAATTAAAGTTGAGGTAGTAACCGCAGTTTTGGGTCAAGGTACTGGAGTTGGTCAGGGTTCTGTGAGCGGTCGCGCTCGGGTTGCTCGTAGTGCGACAGAGGTTCGGGATTTTAATCAAGGAGAAATTTTGGTCGTTAATCAGACAAATGCTGAGTTTGTGGAGGCAATGCGAAAAGCTTCTGGAGTGGTGACGGAAGAGGATAGTGTTACGAGTCATGCTGCAATTATTGGTTTGCGGTTGGGGTTGCCAGTGATAGTGGGAGTGAAGAATGCTACCAATGTAGTGCGGGATGGAACAATTTTGACGTTGGATACTCAAAGAGGTGTGGTTTACTCTGGAGCTAGTCGAAGGTAGGACGTTCATTTGAGTTATCACTTAGGCTCCTAGGTCCGAACTGCTTTTTTCATCCTTTAAGACTTATGGTATAAGAATGAGACTTATACTATAATTCGGATAATTAGTTATAAAAAAGTCTTTGTTTGTAGTTGGGCTTTAGCCCTAAATATATGTTTGGCGCTTTAGCGCAACTACGAACCTAATTATAATATCTAGTGGTCTGTCAATTTTGAAATGATGGGTTGAGATAAGACAAGGAAGGAAAGTAGACAAGACAGAAAATCTAATAGCTTATCCCTCAAATCAATCTTGACAGACCACTAGTAGGATATTTCCTGATATTCAATTCCCGTAAGGTTTTAAGCAGAAGTAATTATCAATTATCCATTATCCATTAATGAATCACTCCCACTCACCCTGCAAAGTAAACGCCCCCCAATAATACGGACTCATTCCCTGTTGCCACATCTCTAACTGTGCTGCCCGCAACGCCTCCACAGGTGATAATTTCTGGTCTAACATTCCTTGATAAAACTGCGACATTAAATCTGCTGTTCTAGAATCATTAACAACCCACAAGGAACCTACTACCCGTTTTGCCCCTGCATACATGAAAACTTTTGTCAAACCTACCAAACCTTCTCCTTTAATATCCTTTCCTTTTGCTGTTTGACACGCACTCAATACAACTAATTCGGCTGGTAACTTAAGGTTCAAAATGTCATTTAGTCGCAGGAAACCATTTTGCCAGTTACCATTTTTATCTACTAACGACATGACCACGCCTGATAATTCTGGTTGCTTACCATTAGCAAAACCGTGAGTGGCAAAATGTACAATCTGATATTGACCTAATTCCTGACTGGTTGCTATTTCTCTGTTGGCCTGAAAATCAAAAGCTTGAGTGCGTTCCGACTCTGGTATTAAAGCCATAATTGCTTCTGCTTCAGTGCGAGTACCTGGAAGTCTATCCCATTTTATACCTGCGTCTCTGGCGGCTCTATCTAACTGTTGTGCCTCTAGGGGAAAAGCACGACTGCGGTTTTCTGATGTAGATATTGTGGTAGTTTTTCCTGTGACTCTTACATCTTCCGGGCTAAATACTGGGTCAGCAATAATAGCCACTTTTTTTGGGGCAAGTTTCCGAGATTTTGTGCCATTGCGGATGTTGGCAATAGTAGTAGCTGAAGGGAGATTTACTATTTCATGGTTGACTATTAAAGGTTGATAACCATCACTTTCTCCATCGGTATTTGGTATTGATAAGGCGGAAAAGGGAATTTCTTGTAAGAAGCGATCGGCAACTATTAATAGACGTTTTTTGTTTAATTTATCGGCAACTGGTTCGATCATAATTTCTGTCAGCTCATCAGCAGCACTATCAATTGTTTTTATGTCATCATTTACCATGGGAATTGTAATTCTCATCATCAACTCTGTAGCAACAGTTTTAATTTTGGCTTGGGGTGGGAGTTGATAACTGTTGATGCTGTCTTTGGTAACTGCCCATAAATAGCTCCTTTTTTTTCCCAGAGAATATTGTAGGAGTAAGGTATCATTATCTAATACCTGTTGTTGAACTTCATTGAGAGTGAGGGGTTGAGGTTGAGTTAGGGCATCATAATTTGGGCTTGCGATCCGAATTTTGACCCGTAAATGATTGTATTCATCTATGAGTTGGTCTCTTATTTTTTCTATGTTAGCTTTTTGTTCGGGGGTGTATTCTCCACTGAGGAGTTTAATGCGTTGGGTTTCGATGGCATTGAGTTTTTGTTGGAGTTTTCTTTCTGCGGTGGCTAGTTGGGGATCTATTCCTTGGCGGATATTGACCCTTGCTTCATTGAGGAATTCGAGGAAGGTACGGGCACGACTACGTTCGCTGGCATGGAATGCTTTGGCATCATAACCTTGGTTTGGTTCTTGTTGGTGTAGTTGCATGAGTAAGTCGATGTAAAATTCATATCTATCCTGAACGGTGGCGAAGTAGGAGGCGCGAAGTTCGATACTAGCAACTTTAGTGCGGAGGTCTTCGATTATTTCTAAGGATTTTTCTATGAAAGTTAGGCTTTCAGTGAGTTTACCTTCGTCTCGTTTTAGTCTAGCGATATTATAAAGAGTAATTGCTTCCCCACCCCGATCGCCTACTTGCTGAGATAGATGTAATGCTTGCTGCAAATAATCGAATGCAATTTGTTTTTCTCCTAAGCTATCGTAGACACCGCCAATATTATTGATAATGATGGCTTCCCCACCCAGATATCCTACTTGCCGATATATAGGTAAAGCTTTCTGGTAGAACTTGAGTGCAATTTGTCTTTCTCCTAAGCGATCGTATACACCTCCAATATTATTGATAATGATGGCTTCCCCACCCAGATATCCTACTTGCCGAAGTATAGGTAAAGCTTTCTGGTAGAACTTGAGTGCAATTTGTCTTTCTCCTAAGCGATCGTAGACACCGCCAATATTATTGAGAGTGTTTGCTTCTCCACTTCGATCGCCTACTTGCCGAAGTATAGGTAAAGCTTTCTGGTAGTAATTGAGAGCAATTTGTTTTTCTCCTAAGCTATCGTAGACAAGGCCAATGTTATTAAGAGTGTTTGCTTCTCCACTTCGATCGCCTACTTGCCGAAGTATAGGTAAAGTTTGATTGTAGTAATTGAGAGCAATTTGTTTTTCTCCTAAGCTATCGTAGACACCGCCAATATTATTGAGAGTGGTTGCTTCCCTACCCCGATCTCCTACTTGCCGATATATAGGTAAAGCTTGATTATAAAAATTGAGAGCAATTTGTTTTTCTCCTAAGCTATCG
>NZ_JBNHEP010000156.1:0-22366 GCF_050015995.1 Dapis brunnea BLCC-M229
CCGGATAATAAGCGATAAAGAAGTTTTTGTTTGTAGTTGGGCTTTAGCCCATTAAATATCTATCTTAGGGCTAAAGCCTTACTACGAGCTTAATTATAACTATTCAATTTTAGAATCATTAAAACGAAAATGGTGTAGAAAACACAGAAAAATAAAGCCCCTCTTCCTGAGCAGTACGATCGCGATCGTCTACATCTATCAGAGGAATACCATAATCTAACCGCAAATTAATTCTATCCCATAACTTTACCTGTAATCCCAATCCTACTGAAGCTAAAGCATTATCTCCAGGAACTTCTTCACCATCACTATTCCACGCCACCCCTCCATCAATAAACGGTACAACCTGAAATAACCTATTTTCCGCAGATATCCACGGAACAGGTAATCGCAATTCCACTGTACCTAGAGCGCCACTATCAGTCAAACGAATATCCTGACGGTAGCCCCTCACACTCCGGTATCCCCCCAAACCAAACCTTTCTAAGGGCACTAAATCTGATGGGGATAACTGCACATCTGCTCCTACTACCAATAAAGTATCCTCCCCTAACTGACGTACCCACTGCCCCTGGCCACGCCAATAGAAAAATCTACTATCTGCTTCATTACTATTAACCGTTGCATCAAATATGTCTAACCCCAGATTAAATTGGGAATTCAATGCTAAAACTTGATTATTTCCCCGCAGTTGATAATCCTGGAAAAACTGCAAAATTGATAATTTCGTTTCCCCATTATCATCAGCACCTTCAGATAATGGAAAATTGGTTCCTAAAATTGAAGTTTTGCTGTCTCGGCGAGTTGCAGCTAACCCCAAACTTAACTCTTGCGTTGGTGTTTGTACAATTGGTTGGCTAAAGCCTAATTTATAGGTATTAGAGTTGGAGTTAATATCGAGTCTTTCAAAAGGCGACTCTACTATTTCATTATCCTGATGGCGGTAAAACAATTCAACCTTACCGTTACTGGAGTTTACAGGAATTGAATAGGATACCTCTACAGTATCGCTGCCATCAGTATTAGTGTAGAAAGTATTCAAACTATCCCCCATACCTGTAATGTTGCGATAACCTACTTCTCCTCCCCGGCGAAAAGTACCTACACTTGGCGCCCTGCCATTATTAGCGATCGCTGCAATTTGCCAGGGATTAGCTGTAACGACTTCTATATCTAAAATACTTGTATCTGGGCGGATACCAGCGGAAAGTTCTGCTGAAATTGTTTTTACTAAGGGATCGAGTTGTAATAATTGTAAAGCTGAAAAAAGTTTTTCTTGGTTAAGAGGGGCTTGAGTTGCTCTTTTCAAGCGACTTTTGATGTAGCTTTCGTTTAATCTACCTTCAATATTAATGTTGATTTCCCCTACCTTCCCTTCTACTACTTTGAGGGTGACTGTGCCATTTTCTGAGATAGTTTGAGGGGGGATAAAAGCTCCTGATGTGATATAGTTGTTTTTGGTGTAGTATTGTGTAATAGTAGTGCGAGCTGCAATCAATTCTGCAAAAGTAATTGGTTTACCAAGATAAGGTTGGAGTTGCTGTTGTAACTCTTCATTACTAAATTTTGTATTGCCTACAAAATTAAACTGTTGAATGACAGTTTCTAGGGGTTGAGAACTGGAAATGGGCATTATTCCACTACTGCTAGCCACTAGATAGGATAGAGGCTGTTGAGAATCCAATTGTTTGCAATCAGGCGGAATTAACCAGGGGCGAGCAGGTGTAGCAGTATTGGGATTGACTATGAGTTGGATACCGTTGGGTGTAGATATCCAACCTTGAGCTTCAACAAATTTTTGGTCTGATGGAGTAATGGTTTCTGGTGAAATACTTGGTGTATCCTGTTCTTGCCATAAGTTATTGGCAGGAAAAGGATCGCTAGGATTTGGTGGTAAGCCTCCCTTGCCAGTGATAGTGAATTCGCTCCCCTCTCCTCGCTGACATGGATTTTGATCTACTAAAGCTGAGATGTCTTCAATAGTGTCGTCGAATTCTACCAGTCCGTCACTAGGATCTACATCAGGAGTATTCAAATTAACTTCACCGCTGAATGATGCTCCCAATTCTGAAGTAGCTGTAATGTCGCTTTTTTCAGTTTGGCGGGGGCGAAATTCCGTTCCAAATATGCCTAATGTAGTGATATCGATACGACCACCGAAAGCTTCTTCGGCGTTAGCAGATATGTCACTGTTTTCTAGGGCGACTAAATTATCAGTATTAATTATGATATTGCCTCCAGTAGCTGTGCCAGTAGCATTAGTAGTGATGCTGCTATTGCGACGCAGGATTAGGTCTTTATCATTGTTAAGGGAGATGTTACCTTGGCCTCCAGTAGTTTCTGCATTCAGGCTAGCTCTATCATCTAAAACAATAGAGGTAGCATTAATCTCTAAATTGCCCGCAGTTTCTGAAGTTTCCGAGCTAACAGTAACAAGTGCTTGATTCTGAACTTCTAAGCTTTCAGTGTTAACTATTAAATCTCCTCCTCTACCTGTTGCTGTAGATTCGGCGGCCGCTGTTAATCTACTGGGAGTACCCGCAGCAGAAATACCAATGACATCAATATCTTTAGCTGTAATAATCAATTCTCCAGCATTTCCCTGACCAGATGTACTAGCGGTAATCTCCGCTCCATCTCGAACTTGCAAATTTCTGGTATTGAGTCTTAAATCTCCTCCATTTCCCCTTGCTTCTTCCTCTTGTACGGAAGTTGTCAAGCCACTGATGCGTAAATCGTTAGCATTAGTGCCAATTAGTTCTACATTAGTAGCAGAAATAGTTAAATCTCCTCCATCTCCCTGACCTAATGTAGCAGCACTTATCTGCGCTCCATCTCGGACTATTAAATTTTCTGTATCAAGCCTTAAATTACCGCCATTTCCTACACCTTGTTGTTCAGTTCTTTCACCATTTTCGTCCCTGATTACATCTACTGAAGTAAATAAACCGGTAGGAAATAAACCATCAGCAGTAGTGCCAATGAGTTCTACATTAGTAGCAAAAATAGTTAAATTCTCTCCATTTCCCTGACCAAAAGTAGCAGTGAGGATCTGCGATCCACCTCGCATCCGTAAACTTTCTGTGTTAAGTGTTATAGTTCCTCCGTTTCCCATTCCTCCCGGTTCCAC
Source organism: Dapis brunnea BLCC-M229 (assembly GCF_050015995.1). Lineage (NCBI taxonomy): Bacteria > Bacillati > Cyanobacteriota > Cyanophyceae > Oscillatoriales > Microcoleaceae > Dapis > Dapis brunnea. The sequence continues at coordinate 3,131 of NZ_JBNHEP010000156.1, forward strand.
TGTCGCAAATAAGCCAGTAGGAGTTTCATTAGTACGAATTAATTCTACATTAGTAGCAGAGATTGTTAAATTTCCTCCATTTCCCTTTCCAAATGTGTTAGCAGTGATCCGCGCTCCATCTCGAATTGTTAAATTTTCTGTATCAATATCGATAGCTCCTCCATTTCCCATGCCCCCTGGCTGCAACAAAGCAAACAAACCACTTGAAAATTGACCATCTGCAGAAGTTCCAATTAGTTCTATATTTGTCGCAGAGATACTTAAATCACCTCCATTTCCCTCTCCAAATGTAGCAGTGCTAATCTGCGCTCCATCTCGAATTGTTAAATTTTCTGTATCAATCTTCACCGTCCCTCCATTACCTACTCCCCCTGACAGGACTGAAGCAGCCAAAGCACTAGCTTCACCTAAAGGAGTAGTTCCAATTAATTCTATATTTGTCCCAGAGATATTTAAATCACCTCCATTTCCCTCTCCAAATGTAGCAGTGCTAATTAATCCTCCATCTCGAACTCTTAACTTTTCTGTATCAATATCTATCGTTCCTCCATTACCTATTCCTCCAGGTAGCAATGAAGCCAATAAGGTACTGGGTTGAACAACATCATTATTCCCGACGATTTCTGCATCAGTTCCAATAACTTCTACCTCAGTAGCAGAGACAGTTAAATTTCCTGCATTGCCCTCACCAAAAGAACCAGTGAGGATCTGCGCTCCATTTATAACTCTTAATCTTTCTGTATTGATATCTATATCTCCTCCATTGCCTACCACCCCTGGAAAGACTAGAGCCAACAAACCACTAGATGCACCATCAACAGAAGCACCAATAAGTTCTACGTCAGTAGCAGAGATAGTTAAATTCCCCGTGTTTCCCTGACCAAAATTAACAGCAGCTAACTGCGCCCCATCTCTCAACTGGAGGTTTTGGGTCTCAATTCTCAAATTACCACCTTGAGCTGCTGCTTCAGGAGCAACTTGCGTTACTGCACCACTAAAAATCTGAGTTTCTGGAATTACACCGATCGCTTCCACAGCATCAGATGCTCTAATAATTAAGTTACCTCCCTCCTGGGTTCCCAAAGTTTCAGCTACAATTATGGAACCATCACGCATTTCAATACGTCCGCCCTGAATTCTTACTTCCCCCGCACCCTCTCCACTAACATCTAAAGAGCTAGCTTGAGATAGTTGAATATTACCAAATTCTGAAACTTCCCCATAATTCAGGGAACCTACAGAACTTAATCCCACCACCCCACTCCGAACGCTTCCTACTTCAATGCGTCCTTGTTCTGCCGTGAGATTTCCCCCTCTAAAAGAAACATCTCCCCCAATCAAAGCTAAAGTTCGACTAGGTTGAACTTGTAACCCTATATTTCTATTTTCTCGAATAATTGCCTGAGTATTAGGATCGGTACTCAAATTATGACCTTGACCAATAACTTCAAGACTACCAGAGTTTTCTGGCAACCTCAACCCAATAGGAACATTAATTGTCAGTAATGGTGGTGCTTGGGGGTTAGAAGCAGCAAACTCAAATCCATTTTCAAATAAGATACTATCGGCAGTCGAACCATAGAATGAACCCCCAATATCTAATTGAGCTTCTGGCCCAAAAATAATACCATTAGGGTTAATCAGAAATAAATTAGCATCCCCAAGGACACCCAAAGTTCCCAATATATTTGAGATATTGTTGCCAGTTACGCGACTGAGGATATTTGCGACACCATCAGGGTTAGTAAAATAAACTCCTCGTCCCTGTTGAATGTTAAACTCCTCAAAACTGTGAAATAAATTAGCACCTCGTTGGGCACCGCCGTCTATGCGATCGCTTTCTATACTATTTATATTAATGTTTGGTATAACAACTGAATTTTCCTCTCCCAAACTGCTATCTGGTTGTAGTTGAGCGATCGCTGGGGAGATATAGGGTTTACAATATCCCACAGTTAAATATGTTAGGGATAAAATAGTGGATACCGAAAAGTTAGTAAAATGTGGCATCTAAAAATTTATAATTATAGCGCGTAGCGCTAGGGAATAGGGAACACTTAACTGGGAACAGGAGACTATCAAAGGATTTGAGGATTTATAAATGTCCTAACCTTAATGCGTAGCGCTATACAATTATTTTTCAAGGGAACAGGAAAAAAAGAGTCGATCGGCGCTAATTCATGGAATTTGTCCAGATATCCAGAAATTTCTTTTCGCTTTACAGGTTTGTTATAAAATCATTTGTAGGGTGTATATTACCCACCCTACAAAATAGTCTATTGATGAGATTATTTTCAATGATTTTTCTGGAGAAAAATTGCCTCAATATCTATTTTTCACCTGAGAAATTTCAAATTAACTTTTCTATAATCATCTGTATATGCATGAGGAAATCATTGTTATACCCTCCTATTTATTATATTTAGCGTAATGTCTTTCCATCAACTTAGAAACTTCAGGATTATAAATCTGTAAATAATTCCAATAATTTTCAAACACAGACTCTACATAACCCCTTGTTTCTGGATAAGGAATTTTCTCCACAAAAGCATCAGCATCATTAAACCCAAACCGCTTTAACCAACTACCCACAGCATTCGGACCCGCATTATAACTCGCCACTGCTAACATCGAATTATTCTTGTACTCTTTATGAGTAAAATCAAAGTAATAAGTACCCAGATTAACATTATCGTTAACATTCTCTAAATCATAGCTAACGAGGTTAATCTTTTTAGCAGTCTCTTCTCCCGTTTCCGGCATAATTTGCATTAATCCTGTAGCACCAACTACAGATTTAATCTTCGGCATAAAACGGGATTCTTGACGAATCAAAGCAGTCACCAAAACAGTATTTAATTGTCTTTTATTAGACCATTTAACAATAGTTTCTAAATAAGGAAAAGGATACAAAGTTTGCCAATAGGTACGCTGTTCTTTTAAGGCTTTATACTCAGCTATCTCCTCTGGTTTTTTTCGTTTACTCAAGCTAGTCAGCATCCAAATACCATCTAAATTATCCCCCACACCAATTCTCAATACACCATCAGTATACTGTTGAGCTACAGAAGGTTTCATGCGGTCTTCAAATTCTACCTGCCACTGTTTCCAAGCATCCTGGTCTTGACCAATTTGATACAGCTCCCGCAATGTTTCAGAGCCAAAAGGCAGTGGATCGCGCCCTTTCGTATGTACAACCTCTGGGGATAGATCCCTAACTGTAGTAAAATCCCCCACAGGCCAACCCAATATTACCGCCGATCGCCAAGCATAATAAGAGTGAGGATACCGTAAAATCATATACTCAAAAGCCTTTTTAGCATCCTCTGTCCGCCCAAGTTGTTGTGCCCACTTACCTACCCAAAAACCTGCTTGCGCTGCTAACTCACTATCAGGATTATTCACAGTCAACTGTTGCGCCCACTTCCAAGCTGCTTGTAAATTACCACCTTTAGCAGCTTGTTCGGCCAACTCCCACCGCAGTTTAGCTGCAGCATCAGAATTATTATACTCTCTCAACAATTGTTGACGTACCAGTGAAGCTGACTTAGCAGAGTCAAGTCGATCGAGCAACTTAGACTTCTCTAACATAGCTTCAGGTGCATGACTAGGGAAATTAGCAATTACTCTGTCAAGATAAGGTATGGCATCTTTTTGATCGACCAACCTCGACAAACGAATCAAACCTAAAGCTGTATCTTCTCCCCCATTGGGAAATGTATTAATTAAGGTTTTATAAGCTTCGCGGGACTCTTGAGTTTTTCCACCTAACCATAAACCCCTGGCATAACGATATAAATTTTGGGGAGTCTTGGTTGCTTTCTGATATGCTAGGGCACCTTTACCATAATCCTGTTTTTCCCAATAACCAAAAGCAATCATATCCCAATCTTCGGGAGTTAACTCAGAGGCATATTTTGTTCTGAGTTGTTCCAATACTGTGCCATATTCCGGCACATGAAAAGCATATTTAGCAATGAGCAATAATAACTGAGGTTGATTAGGATTTTGCTTTAATTTTTCCTGAGCAATTTTAACCGTAGTTGGATAACCAGGAAATTTAGCGATCGCCTCATCCCAGTATTCCGGCTTTTGTTTTCCTAATACATACAAAGCTTCTGCCACCACAGGTTCTTCTGGATAGGTTTTTAATACTTCTTCCCAAGCTTTTTGTGCTTTGTCTGTCTCTCCTATTTGTTCGTAAACTTGTGCCCGTTTAACCAGAATATATGGTGCTAGAGCTGTATATTCTTGTTCTAAATCTTTAAGTTTGGCGATGGCTAGCTCTGCTTCTCCCTGTTGAATTAAATCATTAGCTAGAATATAACGAGCGCGACTGGTATTGACAGATTTTCCTGTTTTTATCGCAGCCTCCAATTTACTCCGGCGTTGCTCTGGTGGCAGTGACACAAAAGTTGTTACATCTAACTCTGGGTTGAGTTTTTGGATGGCGTTTTGGGAAATTTTGTTAGTGTTAGTGCTGGTGAGTTGTGGTAGAAAAACTCCCAGTAACAGAGCGCCAATAGAAGCGCCTATTAGTATAGAAACTTTTGTTATATTTTGCTTTAACATTTACTTGCCGTCAATTAATTTTAAATTTGTTTGGTTTGAGTGTTAAAATTTTTCCCGTAAGGATAATTCAACATTGCTAGTGTGTATTAAAATTTACACTCTCTAGCAGTTAATTAATTGGGACTTTCGTCCAAGTTTTGAGCCTTGGCACTATTTTATCTCAGGTTTTGAGCATCACTATAATATTGTTGTTAGCAAATAGAAAGTAAAACTGCTCAAAAACTTATTAGACATCTCCAGAAAAGAGGGAACAAGGAACACTTAACTGGGAACAGGGGGGAGTAATTGATAATTTATGGATAAGAATAGATTTTATTTTTCATTTTTGGAGATGTCTACTATATTAAACCTTTGAGCTATTTAAGCTTCCAAAAGACTCTACCCTTTAATTAATAAAGCTTTTAGGTACTTTTTTAGCTTAATTCCCAACAACTCTAATAATAACAGAAGTTCCTGCTGTCCCCCAGTACCTCCTTTTTAGTTAATTCGAGTATTTTCTTATGTTTGCTACACATTTTCCTACTTATTTCCGGATTTTAATCTTGCTTTTTGTATGAAATACAAAAAATTATGTTATGGACTAGACAGTGCGAAGTTCTTTGAATAACTATTGCTAGCTAAGGCTTTCAGCAACTCAAGCTTAGAAACTATCCATTCATACCTGTAGGTGCTGTAAGCCCTTTCCAGTAAGACTTTCAGTCAGATAAGCAAATCGTTTTTTAGAAGAACTTTGTACTCTCCAGTTATGGAATATCCGCTCTAATTTCCTCTTTATAGAGCTAAACGCAAGTCAGAAGCTAGAATTCATATGAATTAGGTAGAAAAAAAATGTCCGAGTGACCTAATTAGACCTCTCCAGAAAATAAACTTGCTCTTTATTTAAGACAAGCTAGAGTTGTAAAATTAACTCTCCGAAATCATTTTTCGTATCTTTTTCGTGAAAATATATTCCCTGTTAAGTGTTAAGTATTCCCTACTAACCGCCAAAAATCTATATCTTTTTCACGCCTATGTCTATTAGGCCAAATTTTTCACCCTTCTCTTCCGTTCTTAGAAACCTATGATATCAAATCTGGTTGAATACTTATTATATGGTTGGGGGAGATGGGGAGATGGGGAGATGGGGAGATGGGGAGATGGGGAGGTAGTTCTATTAAATATTGAAGTAATTTATAGAATTATCAACATATATTATATAACCGGATTCTATATGATTATGTACATAAATATATGATTTTCTATAAACAATCAGTTCTATTCCCTATTCCACTGGCAACGTCGGCGTTATCCAGTCCACAAGCTGTCACGGTCAAACTGAGCGCCGAATCGCTAGATTTAAACTAGCATTCAAATCTCGTTCGCGCTAGTGTTGCGGAGTAATCGCAACTGAAACCAAAGTGTTCGCACTTTATAACTCTTTCAGATAAAGACAGAGATTTTTTCACACGCGCCACAGTTAAAGCAAGTTTTAGAACTAGGAAACCATCTATCACCAAAATTCTCTAATCGTCATAACTACTAAATTTTGGTGATGATCCTGAGTCCTGATTTTAGAACCCTTCACAAAGACGCCGATCGCTTTCTTTGACATCAGAACTACTCTGCAAATAATCGTGAACAACATCACAACCCCGCACCAACAAATTCTCTAAATCAAAATTCCACAACATCCCCACCTTATCCCTACCAACAGCACCCAGCATTTTACCATCAGGACTAAAGCTAACATCCATCACCCCTTCCCGAATACCATCTAAACTCACCAACTCTTTCCCATCAAGATTCCAAATTTTCACCGTACCGTCATCGCTACCAGTCGCAATTATTTGGCCGTCAGGAGTAAAGCTCAAACTATTCACTGCTCTCTGGTGACCTCTGAGAATTCCTACCACTTGACCTTTAGGAGTTAATAATTTGACTGTATTATCAGAACAAGTTGCAGCAATAATCTTCCCATCTGCACTAAAACTAATCTTTCTCACCACACTACACAACCCTTCAAATTTTTGTAATTCCTCACCCTCCAGGTTCCATATTTTTAGCACACCCTGACTCTTGCCACCAAAACCAGCAGCGGCGATCGCCTTTCCATCAGGACGAAAAGTTACAGTTCTGAGGTCATCAATACCCCCTGGAATAGTCAGCAGTTGTTGACCGCGAGTATTCCACAATTTAATTGTCTTATCCAAGCTAGCAGTCGCCAACATCTTACCATCAGGACTATAACTAATACTATAAACTTGATCCTGATGTCCGGTCAGAGTCGCATTTCCTAAACCTGCTAAATTCCAAACAATACCAGTTCCATCAGCACTAGCAGAAGCTACAGTTTGACCATCAGGACTAAAACTCAAACTATAAATACCGCGCTGATGTCCTTTGAGAGTTGCTAACTCCTCCCCTTCCCGACTCCAAATTTTCACAGTATTATCATAACCCCCAGTGGCGATCGCATCTTTGCTCAAACTAATAGCTGTGATATAACTGGTATGTCCTCTAAGAGCAGGCATTTTTTGTTCTTGCAGACTCCAAAGTTTAATCGTCTTGTCTGCACTAGCAGAAGCGAGGGTCAACCCATCATTACTAAAACTGAGACTACTAACCCAAGTACCATGACCTTTGAGAGTTGCTATTTCTCGACCGTAACGAGCCCAAAGTTTAATCTCTCCATCAGAACTTCCCGAAGCAATAGTCTTGCCATCGACACTAAAGTTTACGCTGACCACTGGACTTTTATGCCCCCTCAAAGTACCTATTTCTTTGCCATCTACACCCCAAACTTTAACGGTATTATCCCAACTAGCAGTGGCAATAGTTTTACCATCAGGACTCACACTAACGCTCAAAATTTTTTCTTTGTGACCTTTGAGAGTAGCTAATTGTTTTCCTTTAGCATTCCATAATTTAACGGTTTTGTCTTCACCCGCAGATGCTAATACTTTACCATAACTAACGCTATAAATTTTATCCTGATTAGCTTTAATAGCAGCAAGTTGCTTTCCCTGAAGATTCCACAATTTGATGGTGCCATCTACGCCACCAGAAGCAATAGTTTTGCCATCCGCACTAAAACTGACACTATTAACTGCTCCCTGATGTGCTTTCATTGTGTTTAAGATTTTACCATCCTGACTCCAGAGTTTCACGGTACCATCTTGACTACCAGAAGCCAATACTTTACCATTATTACTCATACTCACACTGTAAACTGCCCCCTGATGTCCGCTCAAGGTGGCAATTTCTTCACCATAGCTAGTCCATAGTTTGATTGTACTATCATCACTAACAGAAGCAATTATTTCTCCATCTTTGCTCAAACTAATGCTATTAACTGGTTGTGTATGTTCTGCTATGGTTCTGCGTTTACTCACACCATAAACAGTTTTTTGCAGAACTATCAAAACTCCCATTCTCACATCTGCTGCTACTTCAGAAGCATCATGTAATTCTTTGCCTGCTTTAATAGCGGTAAGTAAAGCATCAAAACGTTGGTTAACAGTAAACTGATTTTCTGCTGACAAACTCAACGCATTAAGTTGGGCATTTAATTTATCTTTTTCCGCCACTCGCCAATTAATTAAGGAAAATCCACTTAAACACCCTAATACTATGATTAATCCTACTATACTCCTGATGCGAAAGTTGCTATGAAAACGTTTGCGGTTAATACTTTTTTCTAGAAATTCTTTGGCTACTACAGACACAAAAGCACTCTCAGTATCGCTCTCTAATAAATTTTCAGCTAAACTTAACTTGCGCCCACTTAGCAAGTATTTATCTGATTTATCTTTTTTCAGCCACCGTTGAGCATCTGCTTCCATACCGGGTTTTTGTTTAATTGCTTCCCTGTTTGACTCTACCCAAAAATTTAACTGAGACCAATTATTAATAATTGTGTTATGAGCTAATTCTACTACTGTTACTGTTTGATTACTATTTTGATAATTTGTGAATTTAGTAGTTAATATTAATCTAGCTTTTGCTAATTTTTTCAGTACCTTACTCACAACTGCTAATGATTGTTGAGGAGTAATTAAATCTGTTTTCAAGACTTGTTTACAACTTGCTACTGTATCTTCATTAATTTGCACGAGTTTGAGAAATATCTGTTTTGCTACCTGACGCTCTCTAGCATTAAAGGAGTGATAAATTGCATAAGCTTGTTTTTCTAGACAACCTTTTACTCCACCTAAATTAATATATTGAGTCAGACTAAACTGATCTGCTCGGCGCTGTTGCCATAGTTCTGTTAAAGTATATTGTAACAGTGGTAAACTACCATAATTTTCTGTATCAATAATCATTTGTTCGACTAATTCTGGCTGTATTTCTATGCCTACTTGTTTTGCAGGTTCGGCGATCGCTTGTTCCAATTCCAGTCTATTCATAGGGGTTACTGTGACTAAATGGGATTGAATTTGCCTAGCTAACCCAGAATATTCTTGTTCAAAGCATTTACCTAAAAATTCTGCTTCCATAGTGATAATTAAGAGCAACCCAGTAGTGTTAGAGTTAGCTTGGTAACTTCTATCTATTCCTCCCATCAAACATTCAAAAAATTGCTCTCTTTCTATTTTGTCCGAACACAGGGTAAAAACTTCTTCAAACTGATCTACTACCATAACTATTCGAGATGCTTGAGTATTTTGCAGCACTTGTCTAAACCCACTAGCACCTTGATTAATTAGTTCTTCAATTTCTATAGGCGAATGAATAATGCGCTCAATGTTAGTATTTTCTATCCCTTCCTCTAGGTTGTCACTACCAGAATTTTTGGTTATCGGGGGTGGTGTTACAGATGATTTTCTAGGGGTTCGTTTTGTTTTTTGTGTAGGTGGTGGAGGTGGATGGGGAATTGATGAATTTGGCGATCGCTTTATTTCTTGTTCTTCCTGTTGATAAGTTGATGATAATTCTTTTGCCGGGGTTAACAATGTCTGTAGTTGATAATCTACAAATACTGCGGCTAAATTTTTTAAAGGATGTTCTCCTGGTCTAATAATTAATATTGGCCAAGTATTACTGCCTGACAATCTTTGCCCTAATTTCAGTTGATATAATAACCCTGCTTTGACAATGCTTGATTTACCAATTCCACTTGCTCCTACTACTGCTAAGAAATGCCGAGAGCGAACTTTTTCTAAAAGTAAATTTACTAAAGTTTTTCTACCATAAAAATATTTATAATCTTTATCATTAAACTCAAATGCAGCTAATCCTTTATAAGGACAAACTCCGGCTGTTAAATCGGTATTTTCTGTATTTTCTTTTTCCCCTGTCAAGATAATTTCATTTCCAGAATTATGAAACACTGGAGGCTGAATCGAAAGATTTAGCTTTTTATTAAGATAGTCTATTAAACTATAATTTGTAACCCAACCATTCGGATTATTTTCTGGTTCTAATGCTTCTAATAAACAATTTGTCAAAAAACTATGTTCTGAATTTATTTGTGTTGTAGTTACTTCTGCTGTTTGAGAAACAAAAATAAAACACCTATCATTATCAGTTGATTCTAGATTACCCAGAGCTGTTTGTAAGAAGTTAATCTGTTTTTCTTGATGGTAACAATCTAACCATACTATTTGTTGTTTAACCGGAGATTTTTGTAATAGTTGACTTAACCAATGTAGAGAAATGCCCCATTTTCCCTTTTCAGGGTTAGTATCACTGGTTGCTAAAAATCCTTCTTGTACCCCCCCTTCTTCATCTAATAAACTATTTCCTACAAAAAATAATAAAGCAGTTTCAGGAATATTATTTGGGGGATTAAATAATTTAGAAATAGCTTCTTTTAAAGGATTTATGGAACTGTTTTTCGTCTTTGGATGAGGATCGACTTGCCAATAACCCTCTATTTTAACACCTGGAAAGCGCTGCACATCAAAATTCCCAGAAGTCTCTAATAATTGAGCGATCGCTTCTGCATCTCCTGCTGGTTTAATCAAGTTTTGGGGTTGAGCAGAGCTATCTTTCAGCAAAGGATAATGATTGATACCTACTACTAATGCTTCTCGGTTCATGCAAGGTAGCCCATTTTAGTTAATAACTGGCCAATTTCTTATAATACCAATTTTATCAAAATAATTGGGTCTAAAACCCCGCCTTTTAAGGCGAAATATTTTTGGAGGGTTGCTCAAATCCCCGTTATACCATTTCTCAAAAAGAATGCTATATCTAATTGGATGGGGAAGTGTGGGGAGTGTGGGAGGTGGGGGGAAAAATAAAAGTAGGAATAATCAATACTGACCGATGAATAATTGTCAAAAAAAGACTTTAAACCTTGGTAACTATTTAATTTTTGAAGTATAGCTGAAGTGTGGCATTACTTTTAGTAATTGGTATTAGAAAAATAACTTCTGTAGGGGCGAATGGCCATTCGCCCCTACTTCCCCTCCTGCTCCCCTCCTCGGAGGGGTTGGGGGTGGGTTGAGCTGGGGGTGGGTTGGGTTAGGAGTGGGTTGACTTCTGACTTCGTTAAGTTAGGCTGCACAAAATTATCAAATTCACGATCGCTACTCTAGTTCCTTATATCAAATCCGGATAATTACTATAACCTGCGTCATTGCGACTGGAACGGAGTGGAAGGAAGCAATCTCCCAAATCGATGAGATTGCTTCCTATCGTCGCAATGACCATTGTTCAACCGGATTCTATATTACAACCTATTTAGGATTGCTATATCTAGTGAACAATATTAACGATCGCCTTATTTTGCCTTCTTTCCCAACGTCTCTGAAGGCAATTCCCCAAACATGGTTTTGTAATCTTGAGTAAAATGACATGGACTGTAAAACCCAAATTCACTGGCGAGGGTAGCTATTTTACAACTTTCTGGTTCCCTTGCTTTCAGGTGTTGTCGCACTGCATTAAGTCGTCGTACCTTGAGATAGCGCATCGGACTCACGCCAAATAAGTCCTGAAAACCATAAGATAACGCAGAAGTGCTAGACCCTAAATTTTGAGCTAGCTGTTTTAAGGTTAGAGGTGTTTCTAGGTGCGCTAACATTTTTTGCTCTGCTTGGGCAATCAATTTTTCTCTTCGGGAAGGTTTGAGGAAACACTTGGAATTCAACTTGATAGGAATCTGAGTAATCAACAAAGGAATGAAATCATCAGCAACGAGTTTGTCAATATGAGGTTTTTGTAACCAAGTAGGTTCGTGTACTGCTAACCAAAATAGTTGTTTCAGGTAATCTTTAATTTCTTTCATCCCAGTTGGGAGCAAATTCACATAATTTTTACTCCGGAAATTATCGTCTAGATCGTGGCGTTGTAGTTTGTCTGCATAAGTATGAAAAGTTTTTAAAGGGATACAAACCTCTGTCATCGCTCCACCTTGAGAACTTATGAAATCAGTTTCCTTTCCATTAAAAGCAAAAATAGTCCTTTGAGACTCGATCGGGTGACGGAAGACGTGAAATTCCCCTTCATTCTCAAACCAGATTATGGAAAAATTGCAGTATTCTTTCAATTTCTCACCAAAAGTTTGAGTCCCTTGATTCGCATGAATATATATGAAATATATATCACCAACCTGAATTGAGAAAAAACCTACTTGGAGAGAACCGGGACTAAGTTGTATTATTTCGTACCGTCGATAGGCAAAAAACTCTTTTAAATCATCTATATCTGTAAAGAATTTGGAGACAATCTTCAGATTGCTTGTCCGAGGATCGTCTTTAGTTTGGGTAGTTTTACTCTTGTTTATATCCATCAACAAACTTCCTGTTTACATAAGCACTTACAAGACCAAATCCGGTATAGATAAACCCGTTAGACCCCGCCCTGTAGAGACCTTGCATGCAAGGTCTCTACAGGGTTTTCGCAGTTTACTGAAAACTGGTCTTTTTAAACCGCATTTGGTATGAAAAATAATCAAACCAACTATTTATAAGTTTAATTAATAAAATATATAAATTAGTTATTTAATTTCTATAACTCAAAAAGTTGGAATTTTTGATTATTCAAAGAGATAGATTACCACTAAACTAACTTTGAGATCTTTTATATACCCCTATGGAACTGATTTTGAGCCTATGAAAAAGGAGTGGGAGAGATGGTCTATTAGAGATATATTGGATATTTTTCACCTTTTTCCCGTATTCTATTTCTCGCTCTCCTGACTGGAGACTCCTTTGCTAAAAACCTGCATCTTAAACAAAAGTCCCAAAGCTTCAATATACTGTTTTGGAAACATTTTGTTACAGCCACTAGAATTTAGTGTTGCTGTGGAAGTCGCATCTATATGATCTGAAAATTTGAAAATTAATTAAGGAGATTATTTTCGTGATTCGTTGCATGAAAATGGGGTTCGCAATGGCGATGTCCCTATTGTTTTTGGTGTCAGGGATTTTGCCTTGGCTGCCGATAAACCCGGCTTTTGCCGCTACAGAAAAACCCAATATCCTCGTCATCATGGGAGATGACATTGGTTGGACAAATATTAGTGCCTACGAAAAGGGCATTGTGGGTTACGACACCCCCAATATTGACCGCATTGCCAAAGAAGGTATGCTATTCACTGACTACTACGCTGAACAAAGCTGTACTGCGGGTCGGGCGGCATTTATCACCGGACAAAGTGGTCTGCGGACTGGCTTACTGAAAGTTGGTTTCCCTGGAGCGCCCTTTGGCATTCAGGACGAAGATCCTACCTTAGCAGAAATGTTGAAGCCCCTGGGCTACACCACAGCACAGTTTGGTAAGAACCATCTGGGAGATTTGAATAAGTTTTTGCCCACAGTCCATGGCTTTGACGAATTTTTTGGCAACCTCTATCACTTGAATGCTGAAGAAGAGCCAGAAAACGAAGATTATCCCGGCGGGCCAGATGGCCAGTTTGCCAATCTCATTGGTCCTCGTGGGGTTCTCGACTGCAAGGCATCAGATGTCTACGATGAAAATCTCTCGCCTGGAGACGTACTTGGTCGCTTCGGTCCTTTGGGCTATCAGACTTGTGAAGACACCGGACCCCTGAATATCGAACGAATGAAGACCGTCGATCGCGAATTTCTCAACCGGACTAAGAAGTTCATTACAGCAGCGTCGGTAAACAATGAGCCATTCTTTACCTGGTTTAATTCAACCCGGATGCACTACTATACCCACATTAGTGATGATGTAGAAGGAATCAGTGGCCAGGGATTCTACGGTGATGGTATGTTAGAGCATGACGGTCATGTAGGCGAGTTGCTCAACCTGCTTGATAACCTGGGCATTGCAGACAATACCATTGTTATCTATACCACTGACAACGGCCCCCATTATAATATGTGGCCTGATGGTGCCTTGAGTCCCTTCCGAGGTGAGAAGAATACTAACTGGGAAAGTGGTTATCGCGTTCCAGCTTTGGTACGTTGGCCTGGTCATATTCCTGCGGGAACCGTTTCTCACGAGATTTTCTCTCACTTAGATTGGGTCCCAACCCTGATGGCAGCAGCGGGTGTGGATGACCTTAAAGATATGCTGAAGGAGCCTTGTGATGATGGGGGTGGACTCTTCGGCGGTGGAATTTTCGGGGGTAAAGATGAACCCACCAAGTTCTGTGGAACTTATCTAGATGGGTATAATCAACTGTCTTACTTGAGCGATCCTGAAAATCAACGTGGACGGCGTCCAGGCTTCATCTACTTTAATGATGAGGGTCAACTACCAGGGGTTCGCCTTGGGGATTGGAAAGTAGTCTTCGCCGAACAACGGGCACACTATTATGATGTTTGGCGAGAGCCATTTGTCAAGTTGCGTCTACCCAAGCTATTTAACCTGCGTCGCGATCCTTATGAACGGGCAGATACAGATTCCAATAACTACAACGATTGGTATTCTCGCCGACAGTTCTTGCTAACGCCAGCACTTGGCCTTGTGCAGAAGTACCTAGATACCTTTGAACAGTATCCTCCCAGTCAACCTCCCTTTAGCTCCGATCCTGACAAGATTATTGAAGATATTGTTGATGAGATTAATGTGAGTACGGCTGACTAGACTCTGAACCTGGTCATCTTTAGATCATCTGTAGGGTGGGTATTACCCACCCTGCCTAATAAAATTATTGCCCTGGAAAATTGATTGCACCCATTGACTGATGAACTATTGTGTCTCAAATTCAGCTAAGGCTATAGGGTTCCGAACGAGTGATCGGGACTCTACAGGCCATCCCAAGGCTATCCAGATAGTGTTTTGGGATGCAGGCTGAGATTGTGTAAACCCTTTTATGAGGTTTTATCTATGTTTTTCAACGGTTTTTTGAACCGGATTTGGAGAGGCGTTGTGGCGTTTGCGATCGCCATCACCCTTTTGCTAAGTGCTGTGACACCCCCAGTGCTGGCAGTCGAAGAAGGTTTTGATTGGGAAGAAGAATATGCCTACACTCTCGGTGTACAGGCATTTATCTATGCGTATCCTTGGGCTTATATGTCAGATGGTTACTGGACTCGCATGAACGCCGAAGACAAAGAAGTGGAAGTTAACGAGTTTTATCACTACCGCGACCTCAAGGACGAAATCCATACTCAAGGTGGTGCTCCCAATAACGACACCATATATTCCCAAGCATTTATATATCTTGGAGATGAGCCGCTGATCTTGTCAGTCCCTGCGATCGACCGCTACTACACAATGGAGCTGGTTGATTATAGGGGAGACAATTTTGCCTATGTGGGCAGTCGAGCTACTGGACAAGAAGCCGGTAACTATGCACTGATTGGCCCCAATTGGGAAGGTGAACTACCTCCGGATGTGCAGAGGATTGAAGGCTCTTCGAGTACCCCTTGGGGATATATCTTAGGGCGAACTTTGGTAACCGAAGAGGAGCGGCGCTCGGGAGACCTAAGCGAGATATACGAAATTCAGAAGGGTTATAACTTAACACCGCTATCCCAGTGGCTCGATCCTACTGTTACGCCATCGGTCCCTGACCTTTGGGAACCTTATCTCTATGAATCCTCTGACGATCCACTTGCATATTGGAAGAATATTAACCACGCAATGGCCGAGAATCCACCTGACCCTTACGATAACAGCTTACTGGCATTGTTTGCAGAGATCGGCATCGGGCCAGATTTAGATGTGGAACTGCAAAGCGATAGCATCAAACGCGGTCTTGAACGTGCTAGCACAGATGGGCTTCAGATTATTAATGATGCCTTCGCTACTGGGTACGCTCAGAAACAAGTCAATGGGTGGAACTATCCACCGCCAGAAACTGGCAGACCTTCAGCAAGCCACAACTGGTTGTTACGTGCAATGCAAGCCCAGGCTGGTTTTGTTGCTAACGATCCGATCGAGGCAATCTATATGAATGTATCGTTGGATGGGGATGGCAACCGTCTGTCAGGGGCAAACCGCTATAAGCTTCGGTTTGAGAGCGATCAGAAACCTGAAGTCAATGCGTTTTGGTCTATCACCATGTACAACCCCCAATACAACCTAGTGGGTAACGAAATCAATCGCTTTTCACTGGGAGACCGAAGCGACATTGAGGACCCTGAAGATGGCAGTGTCACCATTTTCATCCAGCACGATCGTCCAAGCGATTGCCCCAGTAAGGATGAAGACCCCAGTGGAGACCAGTGTCCCAATTGGTTGCCCGCGCCTGAAGGCAATTTCTTGATGTTCATGCGCCTTTACTTACCGGGCTACCCAGCGTTGTCACAGTGGTGGGAGCCACCCGCTTTGACTAATCTTGGCACCGCTGAGGGTTCTGGTTTAGATGGAACCTGACAATTTCCAGAGGCTGAAGCTTTGTCTAAATCTCACCAATCTAAAAATGAAGAAATTTTGGACCTCATTATTCAGGAGGTGACTCAACGATAAGGGATTGTTGAGTTCAACACTTAGCCATTAGAAATCGGATGTCGAATTGGGATATTTGTTCGGCATCTGATCACACAAAAATTGGCAATGAATTGATTTGCTCAACACTGAAAGACGAGGTTTTATCAATGATTTTTAACCGTATTTATAAGAGAGTGGTGGCAGTGGCGATCGCTAGACTCAAATCAAACCGATGACAGCCCATTGGTTGATGAACTATTGCGTCTCAAATTCAGCCTGTAGGGTTCCGATCGCTCACTCGGAACTCTACAGGCCATCCCAAGGCTATCCAGATTGTGTTTTGGGATGCAGCCGATTGTGTTAACCCCTTTTATGAGGTTTTATCTATGTTTTTCAACGGTCTTTTGCACCGGATTTGGAGAGGGATTGTGGTATTTACAATCGCAACATCTCTCATCCTCACAACAACTGTCCCACCAGCAATGGCACAGCAAATTCTGCCCCATCCCGACGACTCCTTTTCAGGTAAAGTCGGGCTAACCGTTCCCGAATCTGTACCCGATAAACCGGAACTAAAACTGCCTTCCACCTTTGGTATCGAAAATGCCCCCAATATCCTGGTAGTGATGCTAGATGACGTTGGCTATGGTCAATTCGGTACTTTTGGTAGCTGGAACATTAAAACCCCCACGATGGATCGGGTGGCAAAAAACGGCTTGCGCTACACCCAATTCCACACCACCGCACTCTGTTCCCCCACACGAGCTGCCCTACTTACCGGACGAAATCACCACTCGGTAGCCACCGGTGCCCTGAGTAATGGCTCAACGGGATACCCTGGATATAACAGTATTATTCCCCAAAGTGCAGCCACCTTTGCCAAAGTCCTTCAGGCTTATGGTTATGGCACCGCCTGGTTTGGCAAAAACCATAACGTTCCGGAATGGGAAGCCACGGAAGCTGGACCCTTTGACCATTGGCCCACAGGCTTAGGGTTTGACTACTTCTATGGGTTTATCGGGGGCGATGCTGACCAATATTACCCTCCCATAATTGAAAATACAACCCGTGTCCAACCCCCGGCAACCAACGCCGATGGTACCCCTTATCACTTCAACACCGATTTAGCCGATCATGCCATTAACTACATCAAGACTCAAAAAGTCCTGATACCCGAAAAACCCTTCCTGGCTTATTTCGCCACTGGTGCTACTCACTCCCCTCACCAAGTTCCCCAGGAATGGATTGACAAATATAAAGGTAAGTTCGATATGGGGTGGGATAAATACCGCAAACGCACCTTTGCTAAACAGAAAGCCTTGGGAGTTATTCCCAAAGATGCTAAACTAACCCCTCGTCCTGATTCTTTGCCCGCCTGGGATTCCTTAGAGCCTGATGATCAGGCATTATATGCCCGGATGATGGAAGTTTGTGCTGCTTTTACCGAGCAAACCGACTATGAGATCGGTCGAGTTATTGATGCGATAGACGAAATTGGTGAATTGGATAACACGATGATTATCTACATCGCTGGCGATAACGGCTCCAGTGCAGAAGGAGGTTTTGAAGGACTTCTGAATGAAGTAACCTTTTTTAACGGCTTGGATGAATCGCTATCTGAGCTATCCACGGAGCAGAGACAAACGGTCATGGATGGGCTCGGTGGGGAGATGTACTATAATCACTTCCCTTCCGCTTGGGCTTGGGCAATGGATACACCCTTCCAGTGGACAAAACAGATTGCTTCTCACTTTGGCGGTACTCGCAACGGTATGGCAATTTCTTGGCCAGCACGGATTAAAAATGAGGAAAATGGTACCACCCGCTACCAGTTCAGCCACATCATTGATATTTTCCCGACTATTTTAGAAGCCGTGGGTATTCCGGCTCCAGTTCAAGTCAATGGCGTAGATCAAAAGCCCATCGAAGGCACAAGTTTGGTGTATACCTTTGATGATGATGCTGCCCCAACTCGTCATACCACCCAATATTTTGAGATGCTGGGCAACCAGGGAATCTACGATAATGGCTGGATGGCAAGTGCTATGCGGGGTGAGCCTTGGCTTGACCAAAACGACGACTCCATCGATGTGCTGCACATGAACTGGGAGCTTTACAACATTAATGAAGACTTTTCCCAAGCCAACGATCTAGCTTCTGAAGAGACCGAAAAGCTCGATGAAATGATTAAGCTGTTCTATGCTGAAGCGTCTAAATACAACGTCTTTCCTCTGGATGACAGCAAAACTGAACGATTTGATGAGTCCAATCGCCCGACGATTACCGAAGGGCGCACCACCTTTACCTATCCCGATCATTTCCGCACCAGGGCAACGGCAATACCTGACTTGAAAGGTAAGAGCCACAGCATCACAGCGGATGTGGTCTTTAACACAGGTGATGAAGGGGTACTGGTCACCGTAGGGGGGCGTTTTGGCGGTTTTGGACTATTTATCAAAGATGACAAATTGGTGTACCACTACAATCTCGCCGGGATAGATCGCTATGAGATAACTTCCAATAGCTCTAGCCCTTTACCCACGGGTAGCGTTACCTTTGAGGCAGACTATCTTTCCGATAGTGAGGAACCTTATGCTGGAGCAACAGTCACTCTCTATGCTAACGGAAACCCGATTGGTGAAGGTCGAGTTGAAGAAAGTCTTCCGGTTAAATTTACCCAGGACGAAACCTTCGATGTGGGCTTTGATACAGGGACACCTATAACTGAAACCTATTTCGATCAAATGCCCTTTGACTTCACTGGAACCTTGAATAACCTGACGGTTGAGTTGCTGGATGAATCTAATTCCCCGCTACCCGATCTCCCAGTGAGGAATGAAGATTTTTGGGACACAATAATTCAGCAGGTTGAGGAACGTTATTCAACCA
>NZ_JBNHEP010000157.1:0-10701 GCF_050015995.1 Dapis brunnea BLCC-M229
ATGATGGACGGGAATCCCGCGCTGCAGGTGCAGGTCAGCGTCGGGAGGATGTCAATAATTACCGAAAAATTAAGGTTTAAAGCCTCTCCTTTAAAGGAGAAACAAGAAAAATTTTTCCTTTGAGTCAATCCTCTCCTTGAAAAGAAGAGGTAATTAATAATTAATAATTATTAATTATTGAACGTATCATCAAAAATTAGATATTATGCTATATTGGGGACAATGTTTTCTCTAACATTTCGCCATAAATCTTGTGAGTTTAAAGACTCTGTTCTTAAATATACGAGACAGCGCGGGATTCTCAACCATGGGGATCTTAAGGCTTTCTGCTTCCATGCACCAGCCTAATCGCTCGAGGCTCTTTCCGGTGTAAAGGCGCGCTCCTAAAGACTTGCCAGCGCGGTCTTGGGGATCTTCCCCATGAGGGACTAGCGCTGAAACTGCTAGCCCAGCAGCCTTAATTTAGCTACCATAGCACACTATTGGCAAAACCGCACATTGATTGGTTTTCTCATACGAAGCTCCCCTCCCCCTTTCAAAGCTATGCTTTATCAACATCATTTCTTAACATAAAACTTGACAAAATATACAAGTTATGATGTAGCCTTTGAGATGCTTTTTCTGGAGAAAAGTGTATTGAATTAAACATTTTTTTGAGAACTACAGACAAGATTCTCACTTCCCACACCCCCCACATGGACCACAAGGTTTTCAGGAGTTCCTTATCAGGGATAACCTTTCAAAGGGGGGTTATGGGGGATGGAAAGCGCTGGTCTTCAAGCAACGTTTAGATAAATTACATCAATCTTTGCTAAAACCTGTATAGGGAAGTTTTATAGAACATCTCTACATTTTTTTTAGAGATATCTAATGATATTAGGAAAAAGAAACATTAGGTGTAGATACCATTGCTGCTTCTTGAGGAGAACTTAATTCCTCTGTCGGAGCTGGTGCTGCGAGGTCGCCTGGTAGAAATATACGAGCGCTGACTGCTACCATAGCAATTAAAAATATGATTACCACGATAAATGGAGCAATATATTGACGAAAAATTTGCATAGTTATTTTTAAGTCTCAAAGTGAAATTTACCTGTAGGGAAGTTCTATGGAACTTCTCTACTGCTTGCATAGAAAGTCTATAGCAATCCCAAATAGGTTTTGATGGATATAATATTAATAATAATCTGAGTTTGAGCCAAAAGCAAATGAGTATCATAGATGACTTAAATCATTTTATTAATCAGACAAAAGAGGCGAAAGAAATAAGAAGGGTTTTAGCAGCCAAAATGGCTATATAAGGATATTCTTATCATCAAATCAGAGAATTACTCAAAGCTTCTCATGGTTTTGTGAGTAAGTGGAAAAACCAGGCTCTTTTTCAGGGATTAAAAAGTTTACAACTGCAATATCAAGGCACTCAAGGTTACTTAAAACCAGAGGCAAAATTGGAGGTAATTAACTATCTAAAAACTCAAGAATATCTAAGATTTTTCCATCTAAAAATCTACTTATAAACAGAATACAATATAGTTTTTCCCTCGGAGCAAAGCTATTATAACTTGTTAAAATAAGCTGGAAAAAAACTCAAAAAAAGAATCCAGCCAGAAATGATGAATTGGTGGAACCCAAAAAAAAGCAATCGAGCAAAAGTTAGAAAATTGGCAACAGGAGATTTCAATGAAAAACCTGGCAGTGTTTATGATTGACGAATGTCATCTGTTGTGGGGAGATATCTTGGGTTATGCTTGGGGAAGAACCGATACAAGAATAGAAATTCCCATCAAAAATGAAAAAAGTAGACAAACTTATTATGGGGATTAGATTATCAAACCCACATTCCGCAAGACAAAATGTAGTATGCAAAAGCTAGAAAACTTAAGTAAGTATTTACAGCGATTAAAAAGACTTGTTCACTGTGACTGAGTATAAATTCAACCATGACTGTGCCAAAAGATGAGGTCTGAAGTAGAATCTGGGTAAAAATTGCCATCACAAAAACTCTGGGAGTTATAGAGCCATGAGAATGTCTGGCGAGTGCGATCAATACTTCCAGACTACTTGATGATTTGATTTCAGATGTTTTTTTAGTCATCCTCTCTCAACCCAAAAGATAGTATCTTTGACAACTTGGAGGAAAAAACTTTAATAATTCTAGACGTTTGATACTTAAATTAGAAACCTCTTTGATCCCAGAATTAATCAACAGATGGATTGACTGAAAACATTGAAATATCCAACGTAACCTTGGTCTATTTGTGGGACTACCTAATTGATTTTTCACAGTAGAGTGCCGGAATGTTAAAGTTTGACAATTGGCATTGACTTTCACGTATAAACCAATAAACACAAACCCATAATTAACCCTAAAGCTTCAATTCTCTGGTGAGATTTGAGAAAGACACTATCAGTTAAGAAGAGAGGGTATGCGCAGAAACCTAAAACCTCTTTCTACTGATTGCTGTTCTTTATATTTAGACAAGATTTATTCTGTAGTTAGTGCGTTAGTATCTACAACATTTGTAGCTAATATAAATTTACCTTCTCGCTTTTTTTCCGGGGTTGCACATTAAAGAATGATAATAGATTTTAAGCTCTACATATATTGAGGAAAGAATTTTCCAAAAATATCTACTTTCAGATTTCATCATTCCTGATTGTGCAACGCCAATATTGTTAGTTGTTACCACTAACTGATAAGTCATTTAGAATAAATCCTCATCATCTAACCCTGGTCTTGGCATGGGTAAAATTTTTGACTTATTGAGTTGTCGCAACCACATCCCACTGAATACAGCAATAATGAGGAATATCCAACCAATATTTGGCTTGAGCAACAGGAAACCGCCAGTTGCCAACAACGCTCCAAATAATAATAATATAGATGCCAAAACTCTTTGTAAATCTTTACTCAAATTTTGTGCAGGAGCTAAACCAGTGCTTGCTCTTTGTCGTTGCCAACCAGGACCACCGGGAAGCGATCGCCGATAAAATTCTTCTAAAGTTGTATCAGACTCTTGGGGTGTGACAAACATTGCCACCACCCACAATATTGTTACGGTTGCAGTAATAAAGATAATTCGCAAACCAAAATCTTCTATTTTAAAAGCAGGAACTAAACTGGTTATCATCCCTACAAAAAAACTACCGAGGATAGCAGTTAATTCTGCTGCTGCATTTACCCGCCACCAAAACCAACGTAAAATTAATACTAATCCCGAACCTGTTCCGATAGCTATTACTAACCTGAATACTGTCGCCACATCTTTAGCGAAAAATGCAGCAACTCCTCCTAAAACTGTTACTAATACGGAAGAAAGTCGCCCTACTAAAACTAATTCTGGTTGAGTTGCATCAGGTTTAATAAATCTTCGATATAAATCATTGGTAATAAAAGAAGCACCCCAGTTAATAGAAGTAGAAACTGTACTCATAAATGCTGCTACTAAAGAGGCAACAACTAAACCTAAAATTCCTGGGGAAAGAAAATCAATCATTAATTTGGGATAACCCAATTCTCGGTCTTCTAAATTAGGGTAAATTACAATAGAAGCTAAGGCGACTAAAATCCAAGGCCAGGTTCTAATAACATAGTGCATTATGTTAAATAACCAGGCTGCTTTTTCTGCTTCTGTTTCATTTTTAGCCGCAGCAAATCTTTGTACAAATTCTCCTCCTCCATCACTCCTTCTCCAAGACCACCATTGCAGAGCAATATAAGCAAAAAATGTACTGGCAGTTATGCCTGCTGTTTTGCTAAAACCAATCCAAGAATTACCATTTCCACTAATAGTTAAAGGTGAAAGAGATAAAATATCTTTGTCTGGCATAACTTGAGGAACTTTAGTAATTAACTCTTGGATTCCACCCACACTATTAACAGCAAAAATTGCCACAATAATTGCCCCAAATAGCGCGAGAAAAAATTGGAAAAAATCCGTAGCAACTACTCCCCATAAACCAGATAAACCAGCATAAATTAAGACAAATATACTTACGCCTATCACACTGAATAATTTGAGATTATTTTCGCTAGCATCAATACCTAAACTTTGCCAAATTTCCAAAGCTTCGACAACTTTAACCATAGCTAACATAGCATAGCCAATAGCAATACAATTCATTGGAATAGCAAAGATAAAGGCTTTGACCCCTCGGAGAATAGCTGCCATATTTCCCCCATAACGAAGTTCAGTTAATTCCGCATCAGTAATAACTTCCGAACGTCGCCACATTCTGGCAAAAACATAGATCATTATTACATGAGAAATACCAAAAATCCACCATTCCCAATTACCAGCAATACCTCGGTTGGCCACAACTCCTGTAATGTAGAGTGGGGTATCTATAGAGAAAGTTGTAGCTGCCATACTTGTACCTGTTAACCACCAAGGAAGCGATCGCCCAGAAACAAAGAAGTCTGCTAAACTTTTTGACCCTTTGCTAGATAAATATAGCCCCATCCACATTGTTAAGATGAGGTATAATAAAACAATTAGCCAATCTATTATTTGCATAAATTTCTGTTTAGTTAGGAAGATCTGTATGTTTGACTTTTTTTTAGCTCATAGTTTCAAGTTTCAGAATACCACAGATTTTCATGGTAAAAATTTACTGTTTATATCGTTTATTTTCGTCCGATTTTTTTTCCAAGCTCAAAAAATATAGCAGTTATTTTCTAAATTAGATATAGTATTTTCCCCTTTTATATGTTAGTCTAATCAGATTCCAGACCCCATATCCGGTATTCTCTAAAATCAAAAATTTGTGTACCTCATAATATTTTAGTCATAGTATATATAAGTATATTTTTTGATCGATTCAGTTTAGTTATACAAATATACTCCTGATTAAGAGGGTATCTATAAATAAAAAATTAAGCCTTGATGTAGGGTGGGTTAGGCGGCAATAATCTCACAAAATAAGGCGAAGATTTCTCTGACCGCCGTAACCCACCAAGTATAGATATTTGAGGCGTTTCTTTAGATTTATTTTACAGATACCTTCTAAAGAAATAGGGTTTCAACAAAGCTTTAGCACTAGGAGTATTGAGTAATTAATAATATATTTTTTCTAAATGCCCAGAAAAAATATAGCAATCCTAAATAGGTTGTGATAAATCAAAAAGTAGATAAAAAACTGAAATTCTCACCTGTTCCCAGTTAAGTGTTCCCTAAAAGCAGTAAGATTTTTATACACAAATAAAATAGGATTGCTATAGATTGGGAAATGTTAAATAACCTATGGTAATATTGTTTGATAGTATCTACAGGGGCAAAAGATTGCTGTAAAACGGAGATGGCTATTGATGATTAGCAATCTTTAAAATCTCGTAAAATAACTAGAATAATTACTGTAAAAATTAATCTTAAAGCCACGAAAAATGAAAAGAATAATAATTGTAGATAATGAAGAAGATATGCATTATTTATTCAGCAGAAAATTCAGGAAAGAAATCAAAGCAGGTGAAGTAGAAATTATTTCTTTTATGTCAGTGACAGAAGCATTATCATACCTAGACTCTTCCGAAAAAAAACACATAGATTTAATCATATCTGATATTAATTTGCCTATAGTTAATGGATTAGAACTGCTACAAATAATCAAAGAAAAATATGCACAAATAAATGTATGGATGTTAACTGCTCATGGCTATGATGAAAATTACAAACTTGCTAAAGAATATGGAGCAAATGATTATCTAGTTAAACCAATTAACTTTGAAGAAATTAAACAAAAAATCTTAAATCTATAGTAAAAAAAATCAATTATCAAGATTATGTTAGCCAAAATACTTGTGGTGGATGACGAACCAGACCTAGAATTATTAATTTCCCAGAAATTCAGGAAAAGAATTAAACAAAAAGAACTCAAGTTTGTTTTTGTCCATAATGGCATAGAAGCTCTAGAAATTCTGGAAAATGAACCAGATATAGAGCTAATATTTACTGATATTAATATGCCTAAGATGGATGGACTAACTTTATTAACAAAGCTATCAGAAAGAAAAAACTCGACTATTAAAACAGTAATTATTTCTGCTTATGGGGATTTAAAGACTATTAGAAAAGCCATGAATCTAGGTGCTTTTGACTTTTTAACTAAGCCCTTAGATTTATATGATTTAGAAATTACTCTGAATAAAACATTGAAGGCCGTGCAAGATAGCAAAGAAGCACTACAGCAGAAAAAGTTAGTAGAGCAAGCTCATGCAGAATTATTAAAACAACAAACATTGCGTGAAAGTGAAAAAAGATTTAGAGCATTAATTGAAAATTCTATTGATATCATTATGATTTTAAATCCTGATGGCAAGGTTATTTATTCTAGTCCATCAGCACAGAAATTTTTATATGATTTCGATGAAAATAATTTTAATATATCAATTTTTAACATTATTCATGCCAATGACCGTCAGTTAATCAGACATACTTTGCAAAAAGCAGTCAAAAATTCATCAGAAAAACAGTATATAAAAGAACTGAAAATCAAAAATGACCAACACAACTGGCAAATATTTGAAGCAGTATTTACCAACTTAACTACGGATAGTTATATAGAAGGAATAGTTGTTAACTGTCATAACATTACAGACAGAAAAATAGCAGAAGAAAAACTACTCCATGATGCTTTCCATGATTCCCTAACTGAATTACCTAATAGGGCTTTGTTTATGGATAGACTATCTAATGCTTTTGCTAGATATCAAAGACATTCTCAACATCAGTTTGCCGTGATTTTTATAGATTTAGATCGGTTTAAGATAGTTAATGATAGTTTAGGACATTTAGCAGGAGATCGACTAATTATAGAAGTAGCTAATCGACTTAAACAAGATATGCGCGATGATGATAGTGTAGCCAGAATGGGAGGAGATGAATTTGCTATATTATTGGAATATGTTAAATCTGAAGAAAGTGCTGAATATGTAGCTCAAAGAATTCAAAAATTGCTACAGTTACCATTTCATATTAATAATCAAGAGGTTTATACTAGCGCTAGTATTGGTATTGCCTTACCTAATAAAGATTATAAAAGTCCTACAGATATCCTCAGAGATGCAGATACAGCTATGTATCGTGCTAAAACTTTAGGAAAAGCTCGTCAGGAAGTTTTTAATACATCAATGTATGCTGATAATTTAGCACAACTTAAGTTAGAAATAGACCTCAGACAAGCTTTACAACGCAATGAATTAGAGTTATATTATCAACCAATAATTCTCTTAGAAACAGGTTTAATATGTGGCTTTGAAGCATTAATTAGATGGAAACATCCACAGCGAGGAATGATTTCTCCAAATGAGTTTATTCCTATAGCAGAAGAAACAGGATTAATTATCCCGATTGGTTGGTGGACGCTGCAACAAGCTTGTCAGCAAACTTATAATTGGCAACAACAATTTTCTCTTCAGTCTTTAACAATTAGTGTTAATCTTTCTGGCAGACAATTTTCTCAATCTAAACTTGTAGAACAAATTGATGAAATTTTATGTTGTACTTGTTTAGATCATCATAGTCTGAGGTTAGAAATTACTGAAACTACAATAATGGAAAATGAGCAAATTGTGATGGGAATATTATCAGAACTAAAAGCGATGAATATACAGTTAAATATTGACGATTTTGGGACTGGTTATTCTTCATTAAGTCGTCTGCGTAACTTTCCTATTGATACTCTGAAAATTGACCGTTCTTTTGTAATGACAATGGATAGTGAATCACAAAACTTAGAGATTACAAAAGCAATTATTAGTCTGGCTGCTAATTTAGAAATAGATGTGATTGCTGAAGGTGTAGAAACAGTTACTCAACTAGCTTTGCTGAGAGACCTTAATTGTAAATATGGGCAAGGATACTTCTTTTCCAAACCTGTTGACAGTTCCCAAGCAACTAAATTAATTGCCTCAGCTAAAAAATGGTAAACTAAAAATTATCTTGCCTGATTTTTTAACTATAGCGTTTTTCAAGTTACCGAAAAATTAAGATATAAAGCCTCTCCATTCATGGAGAAAAAAGCGGTTGTTTGCGGAGCATTCCGTTAGGATGGGATGGCGAGGTCTCCTCGCCATATCCAATCAACCAAGAGAAGAAAAAAAATCCTTGAGCGCCAATCCTCTTTTTTATAAGAATAGGTAATTCTCAATTCTCAATTCTCAATTCTCAATTCTCAATTCTTGAATCAGGTACAGTTGTTTTTTTTCTTTTCTATTACCACCTAACCCAAATTACTGCTCCCTATTCCCTAAAACAAGTCAATTTTGTATTTCACCAATATGGGAATTGCTATATATTAGTAATATAGCACTACGGATTAAGGTTAGGACATTTCTAAATCCTGTTAGCGGAGCTTTTCCCTATACGAAAAACCCTTTATTAGTTTACTATTCCCTATTCCCTATTCCCTATTCCCTAGCGCGTAGCGCTATACAATATTCAAACTAAAATGAACCTATGCCAGCAAAAATACTGGTTGTCGATGATGAACCATCCTTTAAATCAATAATCAACCAAAAGTTCAGAAATAAAATTAGGAAAAAAGACCTAGAATTTATTTTTGCTTCTAACGGTTTAATCGCTCTGGAAAAGTTACAAGCTGAACCA
The DNA here is from genome assembly GCF_050015995.1 of Dapis brunnea BLCC-M229. Taxonomy (NCBI): domain Bacteria; kingdom Bacillati; phylum Cyanobacteriota; class Cyanophyceae; order Oscillatoriales; family Microcoleaceae; genus Dapis; species Dapis brunnea. The sequence goes on from NZ_JBNHEP010000157.1 coordinate 8,601, forward strand.
GACATAGATATGATATTGACTGATATTAGTATGCCAGAAATGGATGGTATTACCTTACTATCTACTCTTTATGATATTAATCATCCTACACTTAAAACAGTAATTATTTCTGCTTCTAGCGATCTAGCTCTTGTCAGAAAAGCCATGAATTTAGGAGCCTTTGATTTTTTAACTAAACCAATTGATTTAGAAGATTTAGAAATTACAGTTAATAAAACTCTAAATTATGTTCAAAGGTTAAAAGATGCCCTCAAACAAGAACATTTAATAGAAGCAGCTCAAAAGTTATATGACAGTGAAAAAAGACTAGAAAAATTCTTAGAAACTTTGCCAGTAGGAGTATTTGTAGTGGATGCTGATGGTAAACCTTTCTACACTAATCAAACTGCACAAAATATCTTTGGTAAAGCGATAATAGCCGAAACTACTCCACAACAAATTCCCGAAATTTATCAACTTTATTTAGCAAAAACAGAAAAATTTTATCCTTATGAACAACAGCCAATATTTCAAGCTTTAAAAGGGGAAAATGCTAGAATTGATAATATGGAAATTCGTCAAGGAGAAAAGATAATTCCTGTGGAAGTATCAGCAAGTCCAATCTTTGATGATAGTGGTAAACTAATTTATGCGATCGCCACTTTTCAAGATATTACAGAAAGAAAAAAAGCCGAAGCAGAAAGGATTCAATTTACTCAACAACTAGAACTTAAAAATACTGAATTATCTAAACTTAATCAATCATACAGTCGCTTTGTGCCAAAACAGTTTCTCCGATTTTTAGGACATGAAAGTATTGTCGAAGTTTCCTTGGGTGAATCTGTACAAAAGAAGATGTCAATTTTATTTTCTGATATTCGCTCTTTTACTACTCTTTCAGAAACCATGACTTTAGCAGAAAATTTTAAATTTATTAATTCTTATCTTTCCCGTATGGAACCTCTAATTACTGCTAATTATGGTTTTATTGATAAATATATTGGTGATGCTATTATGGCACTATTTGGTCGGTGTCCTGATGATGCTGTTCAAGGTGCTTTAGAAATGCTTTTAGAACTAAATAAATACAACATTCTTCGGAAAGGATATAATAAATCACCTATTAAGATTGGGATTGGAATTAATACAGGTTCCTTAATGTTAGGAACAGTCGGTGGAATTAATAGAATGGATACTACTGTGATTAGTGATGCTGTAAATTTAGCTTCTCGTCTACAAGATTTAACCAAAGTCTATGGTGCTTCTTTAATTATTAGTCAACATACCTTTTTTGCCCTTAAAGATTATACAAAATATAATTACAGATTTCTTGGTCAAGTTAAAGTTAAAGGGAAAAAAGATGTAGTATCTTTATTTGAATTTTTTGATGCAGATCCGCCAGAACTCATCGAATTTAAAAGACAAACTAAAACTTTATTTGAGCAAGGGGTTATTAGTTACTACTCTCAACATAAGGAACGAGCTACTCAAATATTTCAGAGAATTATCAATTTAAACCATCAAGATAAAGCTGTTTATTTCTATCTTAAAGATAATGATGAGAAAAGGGAAGTAGTAGAGTAGCGGAATTAGGAGTAATACCGTTTCAGGGAAGTTACAGCAGTTTCCGCAGCTATAAGGTACTTATGTTAACCGTTTTAGGGCTCACGGGGGAACAAGCAAAAAATATTTACCCCGTCAAAAGTCCAGCTATTGCACTTCATAATAACGGGAAGCGCTGTAAAAATAAAAAGTTATGTATGAAGATTTTATAGGCTCGAAACTTTGACATTACAGTAATTTCAGAAAATCATTTCATATCTAAACTGTAAACTATTTCTGATATCTTTAAAGTGAATTCCTATCAGAAATAGGAAGTAGAGGAGAAATTGAAATACATACACTATTTTTGTAGCCTATGAGAAAGACTTATCAGCTTTTTCACAACAATAGATTAAAGAAATAATAGAAGTATGTTTGAAGTTTTATAAGTTATACCAAATCCTGTTTACATAGACTATTAATACAGATCGGTTGTATGTATTGTCCACAAAATATTTGCTCGGTTTCAGTTAGAGATTGTTTGTAAAGGAAATATAAAAAGGAGATAGGGAACAGGGAA